>NZ_LOYP01000009.1:0-136660 GCF_001526365.1 Burkholderia sp. MSMB1835 | reverse complement strand
GAACAGGACCGTGAAACGACTCTACGCCGATGATAGTGCGGATTCCCGTGTGAAAGTAGGTAATCGTCAGGCTCCCTCAAGCCAGAAACCCCCGCCCGAACAGGCGGGGGTTTTTGCATTTGGGGCGGCGGAAATGTATGGTGCGCCTGGTATGGGTTGCAGCTCGTGCTGACAGGCTAAACGGCAGCGGACCTGAGTGTCTGGCCCGCTGCGCTTGCGTCGCAATCGTCGCTTGTCACAGTTACTAACGGTATCGAGTCTCGGGTACTGAGCTCCCTGAGCGATGGTGACTTGCGACGCCCACCATGGGCAATGCACCGATCACATCGGCGTGATGATGAGCCGCTTGGCAGCCCATGCGGCCCGCGCTTTTTGCGGTGACGCCATTCGACTAAACTTGTCCAGGAGCATCGTGACCGTGGGCCGACCGCAGGGTAGTCCCGTTCTGTCGTCGACAAGGAAGACATCGACCGGTGTGTGGTCGATCTCAACGCGCTCAAGAATGTGGGTAACGGGTACCCCGGTCTTCGTGATCTTGAAGCGCCTGTCGGCGCTCGCTTTCCCGTCCTTGAGAATAGCGACGTCGTATTCATCGACTCTGTCGAACAATCGATACAACGTGGATTTGCTTGGGCATGTATGCTGTTGCCGAGTGGATTGCGACCAACCTGCCGTTTGATCGCATCTATATATACGGGGCAAATCGTCCCATACACGTATCGTTCGGCCCCGAACCGGCGAGGCAGATCGTATTCGTGGATCGGAGTAATGGAAGGGTGCGGCCACGAATTGTGCGAGACTTTTCCGCGCTTCCAAGGTAAATCGCGACAACACAATGTTCAGTTTTGTCGGAATGGCGAGCCGACGAATTTGTGACGCCCGGGGCGAGCTTGATCAATTGAACGAGCCACTAAACAGAAAGCCGGCACAAGACCGGCTTTCTGTTTGTGAGGCGTAGGGATGCGCTTCGTAAGGAGATGGACAATCCTGTACCCGGGCAAAATTAGTCTTCCTGTCCCATCATCGGAGCTACGTGGAATGCCTGATGACGGTGCGGATGGATCAACTTCTTGACCTTCGAGCCTGGATCTGACGCTATGATGGTCGCCGCACCTCTAGAAGGCTGGTGCCTGAAAAGAGGTGCGATGCGCGCCAAACAACTTCCGAGAATTTTCACTTAGTGCGACTGCGGTTGTCGCTATTCGTGGGACGTTTTTCACTAATAGTGACTTTCGACACTACAGGTGCAGAAGGTGGTAATTGGTGAAAAGTGCGCCATTGATTTTATTGGATTTTTTCACTAAATCTAACGCGAACATCAAGTCCTTGTCTCGCAAAAAGTGAAAAAATCGGACGGATGTGTCATAAAACGTGAAAACTCTCGAGGGTGGGCCGGCGAGGCCCGTGGGGCAAGGCTCGAGGATGAGCCAGCGTTGTTGAAATCTAGTCCTGCGGCTGTCGCGTTATGACTTATCCGGTCTTGAAATTTGGCGACAATCTGCATAACGATTCCGCATCACTGCTGAGCCGGGGTTGGCGACCAGATCAAGTTCAAGCACGTCTTCAGCTCGCCACCCGGGCCACCATCAGGTATCTGGAGAATCCCGTCGCCACTTCCATCAGGGGGCTTGGATCTCGATGATCGAGCGCTTCGCGGAAGTCACTTCATATCTCCATATGATTAGCGCGATTGACCGGGATACGGCACGGCTGTCGCGCCCTAAATACTACGATGCAGCGGGAAGCCGCTGGGAGTGCAATTGCATGCTACACCCGGTGCGTCGCGCCGACGGAGCGTCGACCTGATAGGCATGAATCGCACAAGCACCGCGAGCGGCGGAAAATCTGCGAGGGTGGGACGCCGCGTCCCGTGAGCTGGCTTCAAATGACCCTGGCCCCGAACACGGCCGGCCCCACTTCGATTCCTCTGTGGAGCACGACCATGAAATCGGATCGGATCTGCGCTGGCTGCGGCGCACCCTTCACTCCGCTCTTGCACATCCCGCATCAACGCTTCTGCTCGGCCAAGGCGTGCCAGCGTGCTCGCCGGCGTGCATGGCAGCACCAGCGCATGCGAGTCGACCCCGACTATCGCGAGAATCAGATCCGCGCCCAGGCCAGCTGGCGGGCCCGACATCCGGACTACTGGCGGCACTACCGCGAGACGCACCCGGCCTATCGCGATCGCAATTGCGCGATGCAGCGACGACGAAATGCGCAGCGCACTGCTAGTGCTGTTGCAAACATGGACGTGTGGCCGGCCCATCGCCCGCTGGCATCTGGGTTTTACATCCTGCGCAACGCGGTTGAGGCCGGCGTTGCAAAGATGAACGCGTGGACGGTGCACATCGCCGTGCTATCTGAGCCGAGGCCTGTTCCGGCGTGATTGCAAAGAGATGACGTGTACGACAAGGGTCTATGGCCTGCTACCTTGGCTGTGTACTCGCTCGCATTCGACGTCATTGCAAGGCGCGACGCGTTCGCCGATATAAATCCCCAGTTGATGTCGGGGATGGCGCAGCGAGGGGCGGTTGCCAGTGGGAGCTGGATCGTGGACCTCGATTGCACATGCGAATCCGTTGACGAGCAGGCCTGCAGAATGCGGGCTGCTGAATACGTCCGGATGTCGACGGAGCATCAGCAATACTCGACGGAGAATCAGCGTGATCGCATTCGCGACTACGCTGCTCGTCGCGATCTCGAGATCGTGCGGACCTACGCCGACGAGGGTAAAAGCGGTTTGCGTATCGATGGGCGCCAAGCGCTGCAGCAGCTGATCCGGGACGTGGAAACCGGCATGGCCGATTTCCAGGTGATCCTCGTCTACGACGTAAGCCGCTGGGGACGATTCCAGGATGCAGACGAAAGTGCCTATTACGAGTACATCTGCCGGCGCGCTGGCATCCAGGTTGCCTATTGCGCCGAACAGTTCGAGAACGACGGCTCGCCAGTTTCGACGATCGTTAAAGGTGTGAAGCGTGCGATGGCCGGTGAGTACAGCCGCGAGTTGTCAGCGAAAGTCTTCGCGGGTCAGTGCCGGTTGATCGAGCTCGGTTTCCGGCAAGGCGGCCCGGCAGGCTACGCGTTACGCCGGATCCTGGTGGACGAGCATGGCCTCATGAAGGGGGAATTGCAACGCGGCCAACACAAGTGCCTGCAGACGGACCGCGTCATTCTGATGCCGGGCCCGGACAGCGAGGTGCGTATCGTCAACCTCATCTACAACTGGTTCATCAATGAGTCACTCAATGAGCACGAGATCGCCGCACGCTTGAACGGCATGAACGTTCAGACGGACCTTGGGCGTCCCTGGACACGAGCAACTATTCGGGAGGTGCTGACCAACGAAAAGTACATCGGCAACAACGTCTACAACCGTGTGTCGTTCAAGCTGAAGAAATCTCGTGTCACCAATCCGTCGGAGATGTGGATACGCAAGGAGGGTGCGTTCGAACCGATCGTGCCGAGCGAAACGTTCTATACAGCGCAGGGCATCATGCGGGCGCGCGCCCGGCGCTACTCGAGTGAGGAGCTTATCGAGCGTCTGCGAAATCTGTACCGAAGCCGAGGCTTTCTATCGGGCGTCGTGATCGACGAAACGGAGGGCATGCCGTCCACCTCGGTTTATGTATATCGCTTCGGCAGCTTGATTCGTGCGTACCAGACGGTTGGCTTCACGCCGGGCCGTGACTATCGTTATATCGAAACGAATCGCTTCATTCGGCAACTGCATCCAGAGATCGTTGCCGAGACGGAAAAAAAGATCGCGGATCTCGGCGGGACCGTGTCGCGTGATCCGGCGACGGACCTGCTGACCGTGAATAGGGAGTTCACTGCCTGCATCGTGCTGTCACGGTGTCAGGTTCGCGGCAGCGGCCGTAACCGCTGGAAGGTACGGTTCGACACGAGCCTGCTGCCGGATATCACCGTGGCAGTCAGGCTGGACCAGAGCAACTCGACTGCGCTCGACTACTACCTGCTGCCGCACATCGACTTTTGGCAGCCTCGTATCAGCCTCGCGGACTGGAATCCGATCGAGTTCGAGAGCTATCGCTTTGACACGCTGGACTACTTATACGGTATGGCACAGCGTGCTCGGCTGAGGAGAAGAGCATGACTCAGCGCGACCAGCCCGGTGAGGTTCGGATGATCCCCATCAGCCAGATCGAGGTGATCAATCCTCGCGAGCGCAATGGTCGCGTCTTCGATGAAATCGTCAGCAACATCAAGACGATTGGCCTGAAGAAACCGATTCTGGTCACGCCACGGGCAACCGCAAGTGGCGTGGAGAAGTATCTGCTCGTTTGTGGGGAGGGACGACTGAAGGCGTTCCGATCGCTCGGTGAAACGACGATACCCGCGCTGGTGGTGAGCGTGAGCGACGAAGACGCGTTCATCATGAGCCTGACGGAGAACATCGCGAGACGGCAATGCCGACCGCTCGAGTTGCTCGCCGGAATTCGCGAACTGCAGGACCGCGGATACGCACCGAAGGCGATCGCCGAGAAGACGGGCCTCACGCAGCACTATGTGCAGGGGATCTTGACGCTTCTGCATCAGGGTGAGGAGCGACTCGTGATCGCAGTGGAGAAAGGCCGAATTCCACTGAATGCAGCGTTATCGATTGTTGGTGCCGGCGACGACGATGAGGCGATCCAAGCGGCACTGCAGGAGGCATATGAATCGGGGAGATTGCGCGGGCGTCAGCTGATGGATGCTCGGCGCGTCATCGAGCGGAGGAAAGCGCTCGGCCGAACGGCGAATCGAAACATGACGCGCAAGGTGATGGACGTGACCACATCGAGCCTTGTCCGAACGTATCAGCATGAAGTTGAGCGGCAGAAAGCGATGGTGCGCAAGGCAGAGTTTACGCAGCAGCGGTTGCTGTTCGTTGTCGGCGCCCTCAGGCAGCTATTTGCCGACGAGAACTTCGTCAACCTGCTGCGCGCTGAGGAGCTGGCGACGTTGCCGAAGTATCTGGCGGAACGTGTATGGCCGAGTGGGAGTCCAGCATGACCGGCGTAGCACTTGGATTCATTCCGGAACCACTGTCCGTTCCGATCACGAACATCCTGCCGTCACGGCGCACACCTGCCGGGATGATGATTTCGCGCAAGTTCAAGCAGATCAGAAGCTCCATCGAAGAGGTGGGTTTGATCGAGCCGCTTTCGGTGACGCCGGTCGACCAAGCATCGGGCAACCACGTCCTGCTCGATGGGCATCTGCGACTGATCGCGTTGCAGGAGCTCCAGTTCAACACCGTCTCGTGCCTTGTTGCCACGGACGATGAAAGCTACACGTACAACAACCGCGTCAATCGACTCTCGACTATCCAGGAGCACTTCATGATTCGTCGGGCCGTCGAACGAGGTGTGTCCCCGGAGCGACTCGCGAAGGCGCTGTCCGTCGACGTGTCGCAGATCATCAAGAGGATGGCATTGCTGGACGGAATCTGTGCTGAAGCGACTGAGCTGCTGAAGGACCGGCAGTTTTCGCCGGAGCTCGCACGAGCGCTACGCAAGATGAAACCGACGCGACAGGTCGAGTGCGTCGAACTGATGGTGGCAGCGAACAACCTGTCTGTCTCGTACGCTGAAGCGTTGCTCGTTGCAACACCGGCCTCAAGGTTGATCGAAGGGAAGAAGCCCAAGAAGCTTGCGGGCGTAAGTCCTGAGCAGATGGCGAAGATGGAGCGGGAGATGAGCAATCTGCAGGGACAGTACAAGGTGGTCGAGGAGACTTATGGACAGGACGTGCTCAATCTTGTGCTGGCAAAGGGCTACCTGGCTCGATTGCTGGAAAATGAGTCCGTGCGGATGTATCTGCAACAGAATCAGGCTGATCTGGTATCAGAGCTTGAGGCGATCGTTGATACGGTCACTTTGGATCAAAATAGACTCGAGCCAGCGGACCAAGGAGTAGAAGGATAAGATTCGGATTCCATATTGAATTGCGGGTACGTCTCAATTCTCAAATCCGGTTTTGGGGTCGAGTGGTGTGCCGGCCGCCGTCGAAATTTGGTTCATAAATAGTTTGCCGAGTTGGCCATCGATGCTAGTGGGTATCTCGACAGATCGACGAACTCGACGGTCGCGATCCTTGCTTACACGGACCGGTGTGTCTATGCTGGGGGTATCCAATCCGTGTACCCCTCGTGTGGACGTGTGCCATCAGGTCAAAATTCGGGCTAGGTCGTGTGACAGCATTGAACTCAACCAATGCGAACTCATGGAAAGGCATTGAAATGGCTGTTAAGGATATGAGCGAAGGGAAGGATCAATTTCCCGACAACCATCAGCAAGACATCTCACCGGATGTAATGGACATGCTTACCGCTCAGGTTCAAAGGATGGTTGACGAATCGGGCAATCCTGCAGGGTTCGACGCTCGATCGTGGCTAAGCGACTGGCTACGCACTCCGGTACCGGCTCTCGATAATCGATTGCCCATAGAGTATCTGGGCAACGCTGAAGGTATTGATCTAGTTTCTCGGATGCTGGCGAGTGCCCAAACCGGTGCATACTGGTAAAGCGTCGAACTCTCTCATCGCGTGGTACAGCGCGAGTTTCACCGGCACCTACAAGTCTTCGGTGTGGTCTGTCCACTATCCACTACATCCAAATCACGAACTTGTAGTGGCCTCGAAAAAACTCTTTGCTTGTGACGAGGCGATGCCCGAGCACTGGTCACAGACAACAGCTAGGTAGTCGATTTCAAGGACCCGCATTGAGAAGCCTTCGTTCATAGCAGCGCTAGCAAGATAGGTCAGATGGAATCGGGTCATGTCGACAGGGCCTTGGCATCGCGCGCAAACCTCTACAGGACCAATACCGGGGTGTGAGATTGGTGTTCTTTCGCGAGCCATGATAATGGGTGCGTGGGCATCTAGGCATGTACGTGAGCAATAGCACTCCAGTCCTTCGGCCTCTCGTACTTCGACCATGGGTGGATCCGTCTCAAAGTGCACGCGGTCCATCTCCCGAATCACCTCAAAAATGGTCGTTCGGAACGCGCATCCGCAGTGAAAGCACTCGTAGACCTCAGAATTTATAGTGCCCATTCCATTTCGCTCACATACGGAATGCTTAAGATAACTACGATATGAGGCCGGTTACCGAAAAACGCTGACGCTCAGCCGTGATCCCTTTCCAGCTTCGCCGCCCGTGTTGCTCGGGTGCGTGGTACCTATGGGCCCAAGCTTGGCTAGCCATCGTGACTTCTGCTTGCGCGCGCATCGCGGAGTTGCGCAAGTTGTTTCTCGGTGAATGGCCCGATCGACCTTTTCAATGCCTCGCATGTGATGAACGACGCATCATTCTCGCAATTTCTGAGCCTGAACGTCACTCTTGCGGTTTTCATCCTATGCCGGTTGTCGACCCGGCCATTGATTGCTTTACAAATAAAACCTTGCTGAGGCTCCCCTGTTCTTCACGTTCCAGGGAGAATATAGGCCGGCATTTCGAAAGTGCCAAGCTGAATTTTGACTTGAGTCGCCGTGCGACATGGCACCTGAATCTCGCGATAAATCACTGAACAACGATAAGCTCGTGTTTTCTGGTCGAAAAATATCCTATATACCATCCTGATCAATAAATTGGGGTCTTAGATCTCCTCTCGACTTCTATGACTGACCGTACCATCGGACTTGATAGAGACATTTGCGCGCACGGCGGTGCCTCAAGAATTACGGTTGGGGAGGCAGCATGACCTGTCGGCAATACACAAATTGGGCCGCCTGAGGCTACCGACGGAGGTGCTACCATGCACGTATTCTGTAACAAAAAAGGGTATCACTATGAGCGAAACAACTTTTACGTTTCGGGTCGATGATGCCCTGAAAATGGCGTTCTCCACCGCGGCGAAGGCCAATGATAGAACGGGCGCTCAGCTCTTGCGCGACTTCATGCGGAACTACGTCGAGCAGCAACAAAAAACAGAGGAATACGACGCATGGCTGAGCGCCAAGGTCGAACGGTCGCGTGCCTCCGCCGACACTGGCAATTTGGAGTCGGCTTCCCAAGTCGACGCCAAGTTCGCAGCGCGTCGTGCTACGGCACGTCGCCGGCTTGATGTGGCGAAATAATGGCATCCATTCCGGATGCCAGAAGTTCATATCATTTCACAGGTTCGGTCTCCATTCTCAATGGTCCTGCGGCATCTGAATCAACATCGAACAGATGACCTTGAAGGCACGTAGATGTCGTAGAGAGACCAGCAGAAATGTCGGAGCGGAGAAAGAAATACTGCCTGCTGCCATCAATTGAGGGGCCGGTGATAGGACGTGTTCCACTTTTGCCGAGCCACGATAGGGCGGCCTGGGTGGAGGTCGCATGCCGCATGGCTATCGACACGAGCGAGACATAGCGCTCCTCGAACTCGTGCAAATTCGCTTCGGACACAAGTTGGAGCATGCGCCCATTCTGCCTGTATTTGGCGCTTCCCAGAATGCCGGATCGGATCAAGTGGTAGGCCACCTCTTCTTTGATGGCTAGCCGCCGTGCAACGGCTTGAGCGGTTAGTCCATCACTGGGAAGTTGACCGGCGTTGGCGATTACCCATTTCGTCTCAGCCTTATCGACAAGGAAAGCACAAATTCCCCGCATGCCGACAGCCCGCCCGACACAGCGTAGCTGTCCGCTAAGTACGGCCCTCATCACCACAAGAAAGGTATCGTTAGCGCGACATAGGTGGCGTAGCACATGTGCCATCGTCCAAGTTCCACTCTCGTTTACTATGCAATCCTGATCTATAGGCAGATTTGACAATCTATCTATTTCGTCTCGAGGAATCATCCAGTTTCCTCGGTCGACCCGACAACGCGGCTCGTGGCGTATCAAATTCACGTCTAGAAGAAGGCGCAGTCTCCTCTTACTGATACAGAGCTGCTGGCTTGCCGATCTCAACGAGAGTGAACTATTTAACCTCGATGCGGCGCTAAGCACATTGCTTCGCTGAGCCACCAGAAATGATCGGCCAGATGGACTCTTTAGGACCCGGCCATCGAGGAAGCCGGTTTCAATCAGATGTCGTAGCTTCTGGCGAGAACGTCTTAATGTCGAGCGGATTTCATTCCCTGCTGCCACGTTGTGTGCCTCGAGTGTTCGATCAAAGCACCGATGCCTGCCATCGATGGACCCGTACCAATGTCCGTTGAGATGAGATTCGAACTCCCTTCTGAGGAAATCGTACCGCCTGTCGTCAAGGACGCGGTACAGCACGTGATAGAGTGGACTGAACCGACGTCGGATACTGGTCTCAGACTCTCTATCCAGATAGCTCCGAAGAAGCGCACGGAATCCATTGGGCCAGTCGTTCAATAGTATTGCGCATTGCTGCACGTATTTGGTTGCAACTCGAAGGTCATGCTGCCCGGCGAGAATGCCAGGCGTTGATTTTGCAAAGCTAGGAATGACTGCCGAGAGCGCATACATCAGTTGCAACGTATTCAACGGCGATAGACGCGCGAGCGGACCATCCAACGTGCTCCTTCCAGGAACTCTCCGATAGCAAAATCTCATGATATTCACCACGGAGTCGTCTGTGATTTCGCTCGACATATCGGTGAACGCCCTTCCGCAGTCGCACGCGAGGAATTTCGCTGACGAAGGCGGTTGGGTTTGCCCGCAGCGGTCACACGTTTCGCGGAGAATTACTTGGTGATGAGGGCAGGCTACGACTAGTTTGAAGGACCACGCGGAACGCATGTACGGCGCGTCACGTAGGCACTCTGGGCACCACCGCTGCCGTTGGTAGTTGATCCAGGTGCGAATATGAGACCGCTGGAATGTCGCACTGCCGCCGATCCACTTCGGCCATGGTGCGTCAGCTTGCGACAATTCGTCCCGCGTGCACCCACAAAGCATCGCCAGATTTTCAATCGTGCACTCTAGATGAGACAAGGCACCGCAAAAGAGCTGGCGGCTGCTCCGGTAGCCGTTGAGGGACGCTATTCGCCCGAGATAGTCGCTTGCGCTCTCGTCCGGATAAGGACGCCCGCGAACAGGTAACCGAAATTGACTCATATGTCCCTCCGTTTCGAGCGATTCTTGACAGGCCCCTTCTCTCCTGCGAGTCCGCTAAAAAATGGCTCACCCGCCTTGTCCAAGCGACGGAAGCAGAAATTCGGATTGAACGGATTCAGGGCGCCGATTCCCTCGTCCCAAATCTCCTCCGAAAACGTCTGCTCGAGAATGCCGACGTCAATCGTTGTCATCGCTCCTCGTAGAGCGCGCTCGAGTCCGCCGCTAAAAAGCTTGATCAGGTAGCTGATACGGCCGTCTGTTGCACAATGTAGTCGTTCAAGAACTTCGTATGACTGAAGATCTAGCGAGCATTTGACCGGAAGATTGTCATTCAACGTTGCCACAAGCCCGACAAAATCTTCGATCTCGGCGGCCGTCGTGATGCCCATGTTCTCGAGAGTGAACGTCGAGCTGAAGCGCCGACGTAACTGCTCGTTGGTCTGAAGCAACAACTTCGATCTCGGAGCCCCAAATAGTGCCATCGGCTTACCTGACGCATCGAACAAATTCTTGATCCAGTCGCCAACTTTATACAGGCCGGGGGCTCTGCTCCTATCCAGCGTCTGTTGAATTTCGTCAACAAGCGTAAACTCGACGCCGCATTGCTTCATCAGCGTCAGGAGACGGTGGGTTCGAGCTGGAGTAGTTCCATGGAACGGCGCTGGATCATGCAGAACTTGAAGTCCGGTCGACACCACGGCGGACGGAGTTGGATTTTCCGGTAGGCTGATGTAGAGCACTGGGACGATATCCCGGTTGTCGCGCGTAAGGGACGGATATTCTTCTCCAATGAGTTTGCACAGCGTCGACTTTCCAGTTCCAGTGTCTCCTAGAATGACTAGAGATTTTTGATGGCCGGATTCTCGATAATAATCTAGAAGATCTTTGATACGTTTGTATGCATGATCGAATTCTGGAAACATGATTGTCTGGGATTCGAATTTCGCAATTAAATCGTAGTGCGAAGTTGATTTTTTACGATTGGCGGGCATAAAACCTCCTTGTTATAGCGATCTACGTGGGCGGCTCTCAAAACGTTTCGGCGCTTTCGGCATGACCGTTTCGCGTTGGACTTTGGGTCGCGAAGGTTGCACGCTCACGAGTTGATGTAGATTTCCGGTTGGTCGATCGCCGTTAACTCCCAGCGTTTTGGCGGCCTTGCGACGTGTCCGCACGCTGCGGGAGGACAATAGCTTATCGATGGACTCCATGAGTTCAATACGAGCTTGCATGAGGTTCTCAAGCACACAATCATTCTTCTGCTGTTCAAGTAGGGCGAGCCGAATCAGCTTGTGTTGTGAGAGTCTGAGGCCGTTGGCATACTCGTAGAGGTTCGCACGTACGAGTATGCGATCCGGGGAATCCGGAGCCCAAACCCAGATTGTTCCAATATCATCTGGGTCGTATGTCACTCTGACCGATATTCCAGGACCATACGTATCGATGATCGGTTGCAGATCGTCACTGGAGTAGTACAGATAGTGTAGATGGATGCCGCTTTTTCCTAAGCGCCGTTCAGTCTCTAAGCCAAGGTTGACGGCGATATCTTCTGCTCGCGGTGGAAGCTGCAGTTCTACGTTCAATTCACCTTCACACCATTTCTGCCACGGAGTCGTACCTATCATGCGATGCGGTGACTGCGCATATATATCTAGGATCCATTTCTCGAGAGCATGAGTAAATTCGCCGACCGTGAACACTGCATGCTTCAGGGGATCGTAGTCTCCGCGCTGATAGAACTTGGCGAAACTTGTGCCTGGTAGCTTGTGCGCGAACCCGTAGTTGAACGTCTTGAGAAAGCGTTCGATGGCACCTTTAAATCTAGGTTGCCGAGGCGGGCAGTACAGAATTCTTATTGCTAAATCGAAGCATGCCGCCTTGAGCGAGTCGCTGTGAAACTCCGAGCCGTTGTCGCATACAAGACAGTCAATTCTGCCGTACGGTCGCCAGTGGTGTTTGACGGTAAGGCCGGGCATCACTGAAGCGCAAGGTTTTTTCGGCAGGATCGCGTTTTTTAGGGCGCGCATCACGGCCAGCGTCGACGCATCGTCGTAGCCAATCGAATATCCCAATGGCATTCGGCTAAACTTGTCCAACAGCATCGTGACGGTGGGCCGGCCGCAGGGTAGTCCCGTTCTGTCGTCGACAAGGAAGACATCGACCGGTGTGTGATCGATCTCAACGCGCTCAAGAATGTGAGTAACAGGTACCCCAGTCTTCGTGATCTTGAAGCGCCTGTCGGCGCTTGCTTTCCCCTCCTTGAGAATGGCGACGTCGTATTCATCGACCCTGTCGAACAATCGATACAGCGTGGACTTGCTTGGGCACCGCAGATGGTCGCATAGAGGTCGGGAGAAGTTTTCGAGATCGAGTTTTTTTACTAACCGTGTCTCCACGTCACCGATCGACCACGCGGGTACCTTGTCGGCGGCTTCGACGAGGCTTTCCATGAACAGGTCGACGACACGTGCGTCGGTGCGCGGATGTCGCGGTCCACGTAAGTCGGTGCGTGGAACGAGCGACCTTGTATCTTTTGAGCGATGATAGGAACGGTACCAGCGATAAACAGCCGACGGGCTTGGCGGTGCGGGATCACCGTCGCCGTTGGCGCTTCTGTATGACTTAGCGAACTCTTTTATCAACGGAGCAAGTGTCTTCGGAGTCAGAGCTGGCCGGCCATACTCCAGGAATTGATCAACATAGTGTTTCCGACGTAGTGCGTCTTCCTGCAACTTGGGGCTGAGCTGGGAAAACGGCCGGCCGTATCGAAGGAGTGCGTCCTGCTCGTTGGTCACAGCTTGGCCCTGGTTGACCCCGTCAGCGACAACGATTCGATTCGCCACGTAAGCATCGAGCAACTCTTGCTTTGATGTTTGGAGCAGCTCACCAGTGACCTCGGCGTCTAGAAAGACTTTGCCGTCGTCGAGGATCCGTGCGATGCGAACCGGGGCGCCGTCGAGCCTAAAAGCGGCGTTCAGCTTCAATGAAAAACCACGCATTTTGATTCTCCGTATGAATAAAAATATCGGTAGTCCTATTGATTTCGCTGTCGAGTGAGCATGTCAGGTATCCAAGCATCAACAGTCCTGATACTGCGTTGCGACCAATGACGCTTATCGCATCGTCGAAAGATCGAACGTCGTTGACATGGAGGAGACGGACGGCACGACGAATCTCGTCGTAGCTCATAGGAGTTAGCGGAGCGCTGCGCCAGAGCAGACGAAGGTTGTTGAGACGAGGTTTCTGTCGGATCGACTTATCCGTAAGAATCGCGAATGCACGGCCGGTGCGATCGAGATGCGCTTCGATGAGATCAAATTTCCTTCGTGTTTGTGGCGCGTTCAGCCGGTTTGCCGGTTTGATCTCGACAAGGATGCGTTGGCCGGAAATGGTTTCGATCTCATAGTCGGGCGTATATCTTCGGGTCCGATCGCCGTCAGGGTAATAGACGCGTTCGGGTTGCTCCCTGTACGACCTGATCAATGGAGACATCTCGAACAGTAAAACCGCATCGCCTTCTAGCATCTCTTCGTGCGCGACCTGGCGACTGTTCTTGCGCGAGGGGAAAAGTCCTCGGACGAACGGGCCTGATCTTGTCGCTACGTCTCGAACCGGCCCATCTGTGGGAGCAGCCGGTTGTTTCGGCCGGACTGAACGGGAGCGGTGTACCTCTCGAAGCTTGCTACGCGATATTTCGAGATGGAATAACTTGCCGAGCCTCTTGCTGGCATCTGGCCTACGAGGTGTCGTCGTCTTTTTCATGATTCAGGGCAAAAGAAAGGCTGTCCGCTCGGACAGCGGATTCAAAAAAAAGCACCAATTTGAGGGCGTAGCTACATCCTGCCGTGGGCGTTATCCACAGCAAACCGGTGCGATGAGCCCGAAGGACGGCTTGACGACGAGGGGGGAGGAGAAGACACTCACGAGTGCGACCACGGAGCAGCGTTCAGCTCTCCACCAAGCGGGGCAGACCTTCGGGTTTGTTCCGCTTTTTACATTTCTGCGCCCTCCTTGTCTTTTCTGATGACGCGGCCGAGCACTGGTCGCTCACCGAGCGTGACGGTGCCTCTGCGCCACGTCTCAATCAACTCCCTCATGACACGGATCTGAGCATCGCTCAGTAGATCCAGCTCCCTCCAAAGCTCGCCGCACAGGCGATATGCGTCCGACGAAGCTGTTTGGGGAATGGTGTAGTGACGCCGAGATGCTTCCAGCTCGCTCAGTAGGCCAGCGAGCTCATCGGCAGAGAGTCGAAGATATCTTGCGAGACGGTCAACGAAGTCGCGTGAAGGCGGCCCCTTTATCCCAAGTTCCAAGGCAGATACGTAGCTCTGTTCGAAGCCCATTGCTTCGGCCAGGTCCTTTTGGCGCACTCCGTAACGGAGTCGCAGCGCCCGAAGTCGTTCGGAAAAGGGGCTCAATGCTTTCCTCGGGTGAGGTCGTTGGAATCACCCAAAGATGATAGTGGAATGGTGAAAAAAGTGAATGAAGTGCTTTTTTTGAGTGAAATTATCGTATATACAGGTGTATACGATAATTTTTGATAAGCTTTGGTTGGTCAAATCGGAAGCCAGGCTTGGGGGACAGCGATAGCTCGCTCTTTTTCACCCGACGACGAGCGCGAATAGATCGCGTCTTGACGGAGGTCTATTTAGAGCAAGTGCACTAAATTTCATGCTTCACGGGCTGGGATACGTCCCTTCGAGCAGAGGGCTAGCTGCATAGCAATGCTCCGAAAGTGCGCAGAAGTTCCTTTGGGGGCGCGCAACCGATATCTCTAACGCCGTACGGAACACGCTCTTTGGGTATCGCAATGAGCCGCGGCCAGCCTTCGACTACGAGGCTGTTGAGCATCTAGTGTCGGAGACTTACTGCGCTACATAGCGTCGTTCGCTTGAGACTGGGGCGGCCGGATAGGGCGTGGAAGTTGCGTTGCGTCCCCGCGAACGAACGGTTACTCCTGCGCTATAGCTGATCTATGCTCGGCGACAGAACACAGGGAACAGGGCTTACCAGCCTGGACTTTGTTCCGCGGTATGCGTGCCCCTCGTAGCGGCATGTACGCTGCGGGAAGCTTGTTCGTGTCGGCCAAGCGCACTATGCTGATCAAGGTGCGCCACATTCGGTCCGGGCATATGGTCCCGGGAAAGTGAGTGGACCTCCTCAACTGGTGGTGGGCCCTCCAATGCGGCGACCAAGAGTTACCCAATCGATTGATAGTTTGTTTTTTAAAGGTCCAATCGCTCCGACTATTACGCCTTAGCTCAAATGCGCCGGCCTCGATCTGACGCACGGAGGTCAGACGGACCTCCGATTACCGCGAGGATCGCCGAGCGCCCGCTATCACGAGCGGCAAGTATCGCCGCCATCAGGTTCGTGGTTGGCGCACCGCACCCGATCCACCCCGAACGAGCCAAAGTAACAAATTCTGAATTATTGAAGTATCGCGGGCAGTTTTCGTAACCGATTCGACGGCCGTGGCCTTGCTTTGTCGCTTCGGGAAGTTTGAGAAAATGCTCAACATGTGGAGCGCTCATCGTTATCCCGGCAATCAAACTATCGTCACTCGCATCTGGTCTCGTACGCTCGCAAAATTTGAAATAAAAAGGCTCATCGTTGAGCCGCAGATCTCTCAATTCCCCATTTCCCGCGGGGATGGACGAAGCTGAACGAATCCGCTTCATCGCCGAAATTTGGTGATCGAGATTGCTCCCATCGACGCGGTAGCTCCAACCAGGTACGACAACGTCTTTCTGCATCCCTTTGTACTGAAGCATCAGGAAGCTGTAGTATTGCTCTTGGAAAATTAGGAGATCCACACCTGTGGCGGTCTCGATAGGTGTCGCATCTGTAACGTATGTTCTAACGTTTCGGCCAGCCGGCCCGACAAATTCTCCCGTCGCGCCCCCTGTCGCAAACACGGTTTGGAAAGCCCTTGCGTCTTGCTCAATGAGGGAGCGTTCAGAGATGGGTTGAGCATCCAAAAGGTCCAACACGGAACTGGCACTGTTCGCACGCGATGCGTTTCCAGACCGAAAAATCGCCCTTCTGTCTAGACCGGCAATATCAAAGCATAGTCCGACGGCATCTCGCTGTTCTGTAAGCCGGGTTATACGATTGTCGTTTCCAAGCAGTCGACGCTCTTCCAATCGTCGTTCGACGAGTCGATCGAGCTCCTGCGCGTGTTTCGGACGTAGTCTTTTGACTAGATCTATAAGTGCTGCCCATGTGTGCGCGTCAATACGCTGCAGTTGTTCAGCCGTCGAGATCTTCGCAATGAATCCATTGCTGTTGTCTGCCTCATGAATCGAAATTGGCTCTTTAAAGATCAAAGCGTCGCTTAGACGCATCTTGACTCGCCTCGTACCTCCGCTCCCTCTCATTCGTGTCATCAGCGTGGCAGCGAATATCACTGCGCCCGGGTTTCGACGGACAAGAAATACCAGTTCGCATCGTTCGAATGCCCAGTCCTCTGCGGAAAAAGACTCAGACACTTCCCCGTACTCCGCCAGAATCTCCGCGATTCTCTCAGTCCGCGCGGGCTCGAACGTGAGAATAAATCCCCCGTAGCCAATAAACGAGACTTCTTCGCGCTTTTTCACGAATTGATTCTCCGAACTACACCGAAATTAGGGAATTTTGAATTCAACGGCTTTGGTAAATCCAGGGCAGATTACATCGGCAAGTGGCATGGGCCAGCGAGTGAGTAGGCAAGCTTGTGCGCAGCCCCATTCTTTTGCCCCGGGCCGAAGCCGGTCCTGGAGGAGACCGACGATGGACAAGTCCACGGCTACATTGATGAGCCTGCCAGTCATTAATGGGCCAACCGGATTTCTTACTGCTCCTTGACCGCAACCCTCGTTGCACCACCATGTTGCGTTACTCGCGGCCGACATTTCAGCTTAACAGCCCCCTTTGAGAAGGACTCGTCTGTCGCCTTGCTCGACCAGATGTAAGCTTCTCCAGCCTTAAGCTGAGACATACGCTCTGGCGTTAGATTGCCGAGGGCAGCATTGGCTTTCTGGATGTGCTTAAGCCAGGCGGGCGAGTTGAACTTGTGCATGATGATCTGGCTAGAAAGCTCGATCAAACTTACCGGCACGGACGGAGGGTCTTGGCTGGCTACCATGATGTTTACGCCTTTGTGCCGCATCTCCCGAACTACCTCGATCAGCCCGGCAACCAGGTCCGGGCTTTCGATGTACTTGTGAGCCTCGTCGAACACCACAAGCTTATTGAAGCTGCGCCCATCGATCTGAGCATCAGCAAACAGCTGAAGCAACACAACGAAGAGTCCAAGAGCCTCATCTTTCTCAATGAACTCATCGCGAAGGTCCACGATGATCAAGCGTCCGGGCTTGACTACTTCAGTCAGCGAAGCGGAATCGTTGATGTAGTCAGCGGCCAAGTCGAGCCGCATTCGTGCGAGCTCTTTCAAATGATCCGGCACGGAGGAGGCATCGATACCGACCCGCAACCCATCTAAGCTGATGTCGTCGCGCATTGATTTCATGATGCGCATAATCTGGCGGATATAGGTGGCCTGATTGCCTACCGCCCCCATCAGAAACTTCCAGTGCGACGCTTTCAATTCCGACGAAGCAAACTGCATCGGTAGAACTACGATGCCTGGATATTCCGCGCGCCGCTCGTCGATTTTGTCTGCCGGTACCAGCATCACTACATCGGCAAGTGCTTTGGGTTCGGCTCCATACACTTCTTTTAGCGATCGCACCTGATCTTCAACGCTGTTGGCTCTTACCATCGACGTGAACTCAGGCTTGTAGTCCATAGTCGGGCTGTAGTGGAAGATGACTGTAGCCAAAGGCTCGGGGAGTTTGTTGATCCCCGGAATCTGCAGCGATGCCATTTCGGCCACTGTTCCCAGCGTATAGCTCTTCCCGCCGCCTTGAACACCAAACAGGCTGATCGTGTGGGTCTGGTTTAAGTCTAAAGCAACTCTTCTGCCGGAGACCTCACCCAACAGGCCATACTGCGGCGTCGCCCCGGTCGCTCCGAGCATGATGTCGTAGACGGCGTCACCCAATGGGGCGGGAGGAGTCAGTAAGCGTTCATCGCTGTGACTGGCCACATCGCTGGTAGGTACGTTGTGTACAAGCTCGACAGGGACAAGTGACGGCGTCTCGATCCTCTCAACTGGTACGGATTCCTGTTGATCAGCCTGTTGTGCCGACGTTGCGACGCCCGGCGCCTGCTCTTGCACGACTTGGGCATTTGTTGGCTGTGGCGCATGCTGGTAAGTCGATCGCGATGCGTCGTCCAAAGCCAGGGTCCGATCACGCACCGGGCTTAGAAAGGCCGCGGTGTCGTAAGTTGGAACGGCAGGCGCCAGGCTCCTGCGCCTAAGCAGCTCTTCGACCGGATCGCCGCGGACTTCCGCTGAAAACGATGCGACAGACTCGCTTTCGACAATCGCCGACTCCACCAGTTGTCGGATCAAATCACTGCCGATGCGGTAATACTCAATGCCGTTCTCGAGTTCCGCGGGTTCCGTTCCAGTCTTACTGAAGTCAAAGACTACCGCGCTGCGCGTAAAACGTAAGGTGTAGGTGCGCTCGTCCAGGCGCCGCAGGAAGTAGCGAGCTTCCTCCGCCGCTTCCGGTAAGACGATTCCATATCTTTCGGACCGGTCGAGATAGAAGCCAAGCAATGCTGCAAGATCGCGATTCTTGATCGCCCGGTCAGGCCGGTCCGGCTCGTGCAGCTTCGGGTCGAAATGATGTGAGATGACCCGTTCGGTTTGGATAATTTGCTCGGCGATCAAAGCTTTCAGTTGCTCATAGGCAGACAGGTCTCCAACCTGGCTGTAACACTTCACCTCCACAAGACGGCACGTCACCGTCCGTGCCATTGGATCGAGATCGAAGAGCGCCAGATCAGTTCTACGGAAGTTGACTTCGTCACCCAGCTCTGCGGCGTTTTGCCGAAGAGGCGAATATAGTTCCAAGTGTGCGTCCAGGGGCACAACGATTTGGCTTTGAAAAACGCCTTGATGCTCCAAGAACAGACGTGACAAAGCGAGCCCCATTGCCTCGGCACGCTGAGACGTGGACGACAAGAGTTTCAGCGCTAAGCGCCCCGACAGCGAGCGCAACTGATCAAGCATTACCACAGCGTGCTTGCCGGTACTTGGCAAACCGTAGTCAGCCAGGATAGGTGCCAGTAACGACTCGAGTTCTGCCACCGAACGCGAAGTAATGGCCAATCGGTGACTCATGGCATTCGCCATATCAGGCGAGTGATCGATTAAGTAGTCTGGTCGCGTGGGATGACGGCGATGATCGAAGAACTCGATTCCCAAGTTCCGGTCAATAGTCAGTACCCAGTCACTCACTTCATGCACCTGGTGCAGCATTGCCCGCTCGTCGGCCGAAAGGCTGAGTGCTACGACCGGGCGGGCATGCGGCAGATACTGACTGCGCGCGACCGTCGCCAACGCTACCGAGAGGGACCGGGCCGTACTCCCAAGCAGGTCTGACAAAGACTCCGCACCATCGATCGCCTTGGGAGCGCCGTGCAGCGGTCTGCGCAGCCAGGTGATGGCTTGCTCATCCTCCAAGTATTCGACTGCAAACGGTTGTACCAAGCCATGCACGAGCGACGCATCATCGGTATCGCGAACGTCGATAGCCCGAATCTCCTCAGCTGGGAACAAATCGAACAAGAACGTTAGATGTGCCGTATGCGAATCCGGGCTGTCGCGGAACTCCTTGATCGAGCGAATGGCCAGGCGCAATTTAGGGTGTAGATGGCTTTCGGTCGGCGTGGAGAATGCGTCCGCCTCCTTGACACTGGTACCGGAATCAGGTGTCAACAGCTCCAGCAGTGCCTCACCGATTGCTGGCGCTGCCGGGTCAACTACAAAAAGCCGCACGTCATAGCGTAGGTCAGCAAACTCCGAATGGCTTTGCAGGGCCAACAAGACTTCAGCCAGCGCCGCGGCCCGCCCAGTGTTGAAGGCATTGATGGTGAGCGTCCTCACATACGGGTGTTGGACCAAGTAGCGCAGGACACGTGCGGCCAGATAAGCGCTGTCGATGGCTGCGCCTCCAACCGCTGGCTCGGAAATACCCAGCGCTGTGCACACCTCGCCGATCAGTCCTCTCGGGTCTCTCTCGTCGGCAGCAGCATACAAGGACCAAAACGGATTTAGGTTGTCGACGGTCAGCGCGATACGCCCCAACTCTTCTCCGAATGGCAATACAGGCGGAAACGCCGCTGGGATAAGGTGCTTGAGAATTGCGTCGCGTGTGGGTACAACAAACTCTTTCCCGCTGGCTAGACTTTGTTCCAACCATAGCTGCCCGAGTCTACCCCAGGCAGTATGCCAATTGGTGCGCAGTGGGTGTGTAGGTCCCAATAGCAGAGCGTCACGACGCCGGCCTTGGTAGTCGTCCAGCACGACAGACACTGTATCCATCGTCAATGCGCAACGAAGCTCCTCCATGGCAGCTCGGACCATGGCCGAATCAGCAGCATCAGCACGTCGCAACAGCGTATCAATCCATGCCAGATAGGCGGCGACGTAGTTCTGCGCCACATCCTGCAGCTCAAGGAAGTTGGTCGCTTGCGTGATAAGCCGTTCATCGCCTTTCACAACTGCGGCGAAGTACGCAGAACGAGCTATCCGAAACCTTGTTGCTTCATCCGAGTTTGACCAAGCGAACGACTGCGCGAAGCGCGTTCGTACGCCTGATGCCGTCACCTCGAGCCGCAATCGATTTGTGCCCTCAGGGTCGTGCAGAAAGGCACGCTCCAGGTCGGCCAGTGTGCTGGATATGAACACATGAGCCTTGCCTTCCTTGCCTAAGCGAACTTCAAGCGTTTCACTGGCAGCCGATACAGCTTTGTTACCGCGTTCTATCCAAGAGCTGCCCGTGATTGAAACGGCGGCTGGATCACGTTCTTGCGAAATCGCCGAGAACTTGGCGCGAAACCATGCATGCATCAAACTCGCATCGCGTGGCACGGCGCGCTGAGGCGGTTCGATCTCCATGTCCTGTTCGGTTAGAACATAAAACAGGTCGCTCTCATTAGGCTGCATCTCGGCGGCGTCCGATATCGGGTGCAAGATGTTGCCCTCTGCATCGAGCATTGGGATTCGCTCGCCCTCATCTGTCTCGCCATACACCCGAACGAAGTGCCAGCCTTCTTCCCAGTCAACCTTACCAATCGAGTTAAACGAAATCGTTCCAGTATCAGTCGCCTTGGCCCATGCCGCCTTGCGCCGCCGCAGCCCGGTTGGTCCGTTGTCCTTCGAGATCACCTCCGCCACAAATCGAGAGAGGCCCTCGATCTTGGCAGGCACAGGCTCCACACGGAAAGACACCCCGAATTTCTTCAAACCCGTCTTCGAGACGGGTAGGACGCGATGTCCAATCAGCTCCGCCAGTCGTGGATCGTCGGCATCATTAGCCACGGTCGGCAGATCAGGCAGGATCACGTCGCCGATGAACACTGCGTCAGGGTTAATGCCCCCGTCTTCGAACAACCACCGGTTAAATGCGAGCGGCCAGTTAGCTCGGTCGCGAACAATCTGCAAACACCAATCACGCGGGTCGGACACACCTACGCGCGCAAAAAACTCGCCAAGCTGCTTGCAAAACGCAGGATCAAGCAAGCCCAACTCCAGCGCACGTGCCCGCTCCGACCGCGTTGACCATGTGATCTTCTCGACACACTCAAGATTGCGTGCGGCCCGAGCTGGCGCCCGCTCGGATTGAGTAAACAGTTCAAAGTCTGGCACCAGGGACAGCTCGCACAGCGCGGCGCCCATGGCATCGCGCTCATGACCGTTGAGTTTGCAGGTCAATAAAAAGCGCGCGACAGACGGGGCGTCAACAAAGTGCCAACGATTTTCCGTACGCTCGAGTTCATGCAGGACTGCTTCGACGGCGGGCCTCAGCTCCACGGGGACCTCCGCCGTCAGTCGGGAAATTAGTTCACGGTATGTGCCGTCGATCGACACCTCTTCGAAGGTCGCCACACCAAACGAGTCTTCCGCCGCTGTCCGGAGATCGTTGGGCACGAAAACGAGAAGCGGGGGGCGAAGTTCATCATTGGGTAGTGGATTGCGCAGTTCTACCAACTTCGTACTGCTAACCGCCAAAGATGGCGCTTCGGCTCGAAGTTCATCGTCCGCAAGCAGGACCACCGTCGCCGTCGGCACAGCTGCCCGTAAGGAGCCGGCCAGGCGCACCATCAAATCGCGGTCCAGATCGGTCACGCGCATGCAATGGCCAGCTTCTTTTCCACTAAGTGCTCCCACAAGCCTAGGTATCAACACCGCCTCCAGCGCGGCATACCAATCAGATGGGGTGATTTCGCGCAGCCCCTGACTCATACGCGCTCTCCTTCTTGTTGTTGAGCGATCGAGTACCTCGGTACTATGGTCTGCGTTACATAAGCGTCAGAAAGATCACGATAGAAGCCAATCTCGCGCAGCCGGCTCGTGAATGCATGGGCGTTGCTCCTCAGTGCCTTGCGCTCTTCGATCGATGGCGATACAAATCCCTCACCAGGCGGAAGTTGATCGATGTACAGACCATACCGTTCTCGCAGGAAAGTCAGCAAGTCATCAATTCGCATCTCTCTGGTGTGATAGCCCCAGTCACCACCTGGCCGTAGCACGGCAATCTGCAGCAGCACTTCGAGCAAACGGCTGTCAAGCGTGAAGCGGCGTGGGGCATTGCGGGCCCGCGTCTGCGCGAGCAGTGCCCCCTGCCGGTTCTTTAGCATTGTTGAGTCGAGCGACTCGACGATGTACTTCCGGTGAAAGGCACCCCGCAAGTTGACCAGCACCTCGACGTACGTCTCGAAGTCCGAGAGTCCCATCTTAGTAATGGCTTCCACCTCTTGCGGCAGGCCGGCCTCGCCGTCGTCCAGCGATTCCAGCAAACCCGCCAGACGTTCACCAAAAAACTTCTCGCGCTCATCCATAAAGGGCGCCGATTGTAGGCCAAACAGCTCGCCGACCGAGAACACAGCCTTAAGTGGTCGCACAACCTTACCTCGACGCACCAGGTGCTCGGAGAACTCGTCCAACTTCTTCGCCGCGAAATAGGCTCGCAGGAAGGACGGAATCCGACGGTAGTAACCGTCTGCGCTACGCTCAGCGAGTGAGGCTGTTGGCGTGTCAGCATTACCGGTCAAATCGACGAATAGACCTAAGGTGTATGGGCAATCCCCTTGAGGCGCGCTTCCCTCTCGTGGCTTCATGGGGCACGCGCTCTCAGCGCACAGGCTGTTGGCTCCTTGCAGTTTCTGCCAGGCCGGCAACAGCTTGAGCAAGCGCAAATGATACAGGGCAAGGTGGAAGGAGAGCAGAACCTTCAAGTATTCCACCATCACCGCCCGAGGCATGAACTGCTTGTAAAGTAGCAGCCGCTGAATGTCCTCGGCCATCAGGTCGGCTGAGCCAATGCAGACTGGCGCAAAGCGGTCACCTCCAGCCCGGGTGTCGGCCGTGTCCTTGCGTTGGGACAGAAAGTGCAGCAGCGTGGCCGTTTCGATGTCCGTCAGCGCAGACTCGTTCAGGTCCCTCGTCACCGTGTCGAAACCGTCAAAAAAGAAAGCCTTGAGATGCTCGATGGCATGTTGCCCCGACTGATGCCGAGCGTGGTACAGCATCTGGTACAAGTGCTGTGAGGCCCCATAGTCGCGGGAGTGCTTTGGATTGCGGAAGCGATAGGTGTAGCCGTGCAGCGGGCGTGGTCCTGCCACTGCGGCGTTCTTCCGGCCGCGGTTGACGATGTCCATCAAGTGAGTCTCGACCCAACGTTCGACGATCTCACGATGATGGGCAAAACCGAGAAACTTCTCGTTTGCATCCAGGATATCGTCGACGAACTTGTCGACCGTCAATTCGCGCTTGTCGCGGAACACACTGGGAAAGCCGTTGTGCTCAAGACGCTCAAACAGGCCCGTGAGCACACGGTCCATCTCGACGGTCTTGAAGTCGAGATAGCTGATTTTGGGCAGACGAAACTCTCTGTCCTTCTTCTGCAGGGCCATCACGTTCCTCCCGCTTTCGCTGATCGCTGTACGTCCTTTGTGCCGACACCCTCGATCACCGCCTGCAACAAGCGCAGCTCGATTTTGCCATCGTCGTGGCGGGCCAGGCGGTAGAAGTCATGGCCCGTTGTCGTCAGCAAAATCTCGCGATAGGGCTGGGCATTCAGGCTGTTCTTGAACACCCCAAGGCACAGGTAGAAGCCCTGCATCTCTTCTACACTGGGTCGGTAGCCTTCATTCAGGCGCGTAAGCATCTCGAACACATCGAGATTGATGAGCAATTCACTGGTCATCGCGCCCGTACCCGGTGGCGTGAACTGCAAGCTTAAGCCGGTCGGCAGGTGCTCCACGAACCGGGCATGCGCAGCAAAATCCTGCACACGCAAGGTAAAGCCATCGAGCGGAAATAGTCGGTAGCTTCGCACCGTACCGTGCTCTACCTGACGCAACTGCAGCGCCAAACTTCCCCCCAGACGCTCGGGCCGTTGTAAACCCTCTCCCCGGTTGATCGCGTGCAGCAGTTCCAGTGTCATCCCATCGATCGTGGCCTGATCACGCACTACATCCACCATGCGCTTAGCTGAGCGGTACGGCAGCATGCGCTCCCAGCCACTGTCCCGCCGCTCGAAGAAGTGTTTGCGTCGTGCCATGGCCACGTAGTCGCGATGCTTCGTCGCGCGCTGGAGCACAGTTGATTCCGACACACTTCGCGGCAATTCATCAAACAGGCGCTTTAGCACGTCGAAGTCGTAGGCGCCGCGTCGCTCGAAGCGAAACAGAGCTCGGTCATCCGGCTGCACGAAATCCAATCCTCGGTCAAAGCGCGAATCCTCTAAACGACCCACATCCAGCTCCCGTAACTGGTTGATCAGGCGATCCGCATTCGGCTGGTCACCCCCCATCCAGCTGTTGAAGTAGTAACTGCGGGCAACGTCTGCATGCTTGCCTGCGGCGTACAAGGCATGTATCTCAGCACAGTCGCGGTTGCCAATTAGCATGAACGAGAGTGCCGAACGGAGGTCGCGCATGGTGATGTGCAAGCGCCCGCGTAAATGAACCATCGTAAACAGTGTCTTCAGTCTCTCCAGCAAGCGCGGCGCGGCGGTTTCGTCCTGGAAACTACGCGTGTTGTGCAGCGCGTAACAACGGTCCTTGAGATCACAGCTTTCGCAGGCGACCCAGTATTCGGGGCGAACCATGGCCTGCACAGTCCGCTCCAAAATCGATCCTCCTTCAGCAGGTGCGACCACGCTTCGCAGATTAAGGTTGACAAGCGCCACGCCCGACTTGGATTCGCCGGTGGTGAATGCTCGGCGTACCAAGGCGGTCAAGGCTGGGAAGTCGTGCTCATGAGTGGACAGGAAGTCCACCAGTCGGCCCTCGTTAATAGCGATCAGCCGCGTCTCGATCGGCCTCCAGTCAGCAGCGTCTGCACCCTTGAACGGTGCCAGAAACTCACTCAGTACGATGTTGTTGTCTTTGCTGCCCTCGTCTTGGCTGCCGTCGTAGTTGATCAGGTAGCGGTGGCCAGCCAGTTGCAATGAGCTGCCATTGTGCAAGCTACGATCGACCTCGCCCCCGCGTGCCTCCACCTCCTTTTCCAGTCTCTGCAGAAAGGCCGTCTTACCGTCGCCAGCGTTGCCAGAGATAAGCACCAGACGGAACTCGCAGCCCAGCACGGCCGGCAGCAGCTGCCGATCGAGCGCGGTTTCCACATAGGCTGAGAAACCCAAAGCGTCGATGCCTCGAGTACCCGCGTTGCTGCGGCGGCTTTGGCTATAGAGTGTCAGGAGGTGCGAGACGAAAGCATTGCTGTTGGGTGTGGATTGAGACAGCGCCGATATGCCAGTGCTCACCGCCTGCGCCACTGCTGAAACACTCACACTCTGGGTGCGGCGGGCTTGGCGCACTTCCGCGAGCGTATCCTTCAGCTCCTGCGCTGAATGAAAACGCTCAGACCGACGTGGGGCAATCGCCTTCAGTACCACGTTGACCAGCTCCGGCGCCAAGTCGGCAAAGCCCGACAGTTCACGCGGGTCGGGTGCCAATTTATTGACCGGCGGCTCGCTAGTGTCCCAGGGATATCGCCCCGTCAGTGCTTCGTAGAGGGTCAGGCCAAGTGCATACAGATCACGGTCGGCTCGCTCGCCGTTGTGCGGAATCACCTCTGGGTCAAAGTCCGGTGGCAGGTAGCGGCGCGATCCGCCGCCGCGCGACTCTTTATCATCTGCCCGCACCGAGACATTGAAGTCAATGATCTTAGCGCCCTTCTGCGTCCATAGTAGATTGCGTGGCTTGATGTCACAGTGGTGAAAGCCGTTACCGTGTAAGTGGACCAAGCCGTCGACCACCTGTTTGGCCAGCTCCAATGCGTCTTCTGGCGAGAGTAGGCGATCGTGGATCATGTCGCTTACGTCCGCACCCTCCACGTACTCGAACACAAGGAAGGGGATGCCGCGGCCGGGGATCACGTCGGCGTCCAGCACGCGTACTACATGCGGGTGTTCCGGAATCTGCACCAAGTGGCGGTATTCCTTCTTCAGCCGATCCAACGTGGAGTGCCGGTCGCTGATGATTAACTTTACAGTGCGCGCTACATCGCCAAGAGTATCGATCACCTTGTAGACCACGCCAAAGCTGCCACGTCCCAGCTTCTTTTCGACGATGAACTTGTGCGTCAGCATATAGCCGGAGGGCAAGTTCGGGTAGTCGACGCCATCATCTTTTGGGGCCGCCGATGTTGGCAGTTCAGAGACCGGGGATTCCGACTCTGGAGCAGGTTGCGGATGCTGCAGCAACGCATGTAACCTAGTCGTAGCGGCGACAGCGCTGAGGCGCTGCGCGGCATCAAAGGCGCAGAGCTCTTGCAACCAGTTGTCTACGCCAGCGTTGAATTCAGGTCGCAAGCTGGAGGGCTTGTACAGGAACTCGCCGGCGCGGTCCCACACAGTGGTGGGCTCGCCAGCAAAGGGTTTTTCGCCCGTGAACAGTTCGTAGAGGATTACACCGGCAGAGAACACATCGGACGCCGGCGTTGCGGCACCTGGCTCCCGGAAAGCCTCCGGCGCTACATATGCCTTTTCCACCAAATCAGTGATGTCCTCGGCAATCGTCAGGCTGCGCTCCATGCTGGTTTTGGCAAAGTCAAAATCCGTCAGCCGCGTGGTGCCGTCCTGGCCAATGAGGATCGCCCCCGGTGTCAAATTGCGATGGACCACCCCGTGTCCATGAGCGTGAGAGAGCGCACCCAGCAGATCTTTAGCCACCCGCCATTTCTGGTCTAGTGTCAGCGCCAGTTGCGGGCGAGCCAAGTGCACCATCAGGGCTTGGCCAGGTGCGTCGTCCAGGATCAATACGAAGGACTTGTCGTCCTCCATCGGGAAGAAGTCGCGTGCCGCCACGATGTTGGGGTGCAGCGGTAGGCTGGATAGCGCCTTGTAGGCGTTCGCAATGCGGTTGACCTGCACCTTCCGGACGTCTTCCGGCTGGTAAGGATCGGCTTGGTACACGCGAAGCCTCGCGGTGCCGCCAACGAACACATTCTCAGCCCGGTATTCGGTGAAGAAGTCGCTCGCACCCAGTTTGTCCGTAACTTGCCAGTGGCCGAAGCGTGGAATGCCCGGTACAGGCTTCGCCACTTTCAGTGCATGCAAGATTAAGCCTTGATGGGCCAAGATGTTCTTAGAGAAGCGCGCGGGAACCCGCGTAGCATCTTTGAAGTAGCGCTCGGTGTCCTTGAGACGAACCACATAGTGCTCGTCTCGTTCGTCGCGGTCGTTCAGGTAGGCGTCCGGCGCAGTGAGGAGGACGGCGGCCTCTACGAACACCTCATCCAGTTCGCGCCTGCCGGGGTGGGCCTGGGTAATCAAGCCCTTGACTGTGCGCGCATGACTGCGCAGTTTGGCCACAGGCGAAGGGTATGGCGCGCGCGCCTCTGGGTACCACTTGCTGCCGTAAACATCGATCGCGCCGCGCGTGCCCTTCACATCGATCAGATACACTGCATGTGGAGTCAGCAGCGCGAGGTCGATTTCGAAGCACTCACCCTGGCGTTCGATTTCGAAATTGTGCAGCAGGGTATAGCTGTCGGGTAAGCGATCCCGCAGGTGTGCGATTGCGGCGCGTTCGGCGTCGTTGACCGGTTGGCCTACGGGAATCACTTTGGCCATGTCAGCTTTCTCCTGCGATCTTTTCTTCCAGCTTGCGCAATGCGTCAGCTTCAAGCGTGTCTGCCTTGTCCCTGGCGCTGAAAGCACTTCGCACAAGCATCTCAATCTCACTGCGCTGCGTGTCCGTGAGAACGGGGACTGGTAGCTTGGCCACAAGCTCTCCATGGATTTCTTGTTGCTTGCTCCCTGTGCTCATCGAGCGAAGCGCGCGAAATGCGATTTCGCTTCGCAGGTAAGCAAAGAGGAACGCGCCAGAGAAACTCGGGTCGCCCGACACAACCCTCAGGAAATGCTGCGTGTATGCAAATTCAAGCCAACGCCCCGTAACAAGAATTGGCCTGCAATAGACTTCGTTGTCACCCAGGGTTCCGCTCGACGCAATAAGTACGGACTCGTCCTCTGCGAAAATTCCTGCTGGCGCGTAACGTGGTGTAATCCAACGCCCTTCCGGCTGCATCCAGAAACCTTGCTTCTGGCCAACAAGACGCACGCCTTCGCTTGGTTCACAATCGATACGCTTAAATCTGGCACCCGTGCTTAGTTGGCCGCCTTCACATATTTGGCCCAGTGGAATAGAGCCCGCTTTGACAATTTGTCCTAGCAGTCCTTTGACCCGTGGTGAATAGTTGGCCGCTCGCATCGTGCGCGCTACTGAAATCTTTGCCTCGACAAAGCCTGCATCGCTCGGGAGCTTGTTCCATTTATGTGGTGGGCAATCTTCAACGCCTGCATACTTTAGCAGTTGCTGCGTTGCGAGATCGATGCCTTTCTGAAACTCCGATCGAAGTTCGGCAGATCTCTGAATCGCACCATCTATTTCCATCTCAAGCAGAGGTCCGAAACGTGGAATCTCAATGTCTGAGATGTGCCCAGGCTCAATGTGCTGAATGATTGCGCCATAGGTACCCGAAACAACCAAAGGTACACCGTAGCGGCTTGATAGGAATGCATACAGAAAGCCGGGTGGAATGCGGGCGGGATCGGGAACGACTCGAAGTACATGCTCCGAGCACGCCATACCTGCCATATCGGGACGCACGTAGGCCATACGCCCAATCGTTCCCGAGCGTGTAATCAGCGTCCAATGTTCGCCAAGAGTGAATAGCGGATTTCGCTCGACCTGTCTTTTGGCAATCAGCGGCAGTGTGGAAATGTCGGCAGCAAGGATGTCTGAACTACCGAGAAAAGGGACGCCGTACTTCGGATCATCAACCCAAAGTCGTCCTTCCCGGCCAGCATGAAAGATGCGATCCGTGACTTCGCTTAGCTTTTCCTTCGGCACGGACAAGCGCTGCAAGGCATCTCGTGCCTCCAGCGCGCCCGACATGTACGGATTGCAATCCAGCCGCCGTCCGTCCTCTTCCAGCCAGCTTGACCTCACGACTCGTGCATTCTTGAATATGAGCGCGGTCATACTTGGCCTCCGTTCGGAAACCAGGTTTGAAGCTGTGTATGCATGGCGGTGAAGGCCATATCAGTGCAGCCTGCAATGCCTATGCGCGCAGCAAGCTGTTGGTAAATTGACGAGGAACGCGGCTGTCGGGTCTGCTTCAGCACCCATTCGGCGGCCTCCTTGGGACGCGGTGGTTTTGCGGCGTCTTGTGGCCACCAGCCATTCTGCTCCAGCCATTGACGCAGGGGAGGGTGTCCGCGGTACTTGAGTACCTCGGCGACCTGCGGTTTGTCTTGCCAGAGCCAGTTTTCGAGTTCGGGCTCGATGGAGATCACCTTGACCTTGTCAATAGCCCAGCCACTGGTCACGAGATTGGCGGTGATATGTTGTTCGATGGACTGTTTACCTGGCGAGCCCTCCCATTCGCTGTCCAGCACCACGAGCGCACGCTCATGGCTGCGTTGGTAGGGGCGCAAAAGCTCGTGGCCCTTGGTGTAGACACCAGGGTCATTACCGCCTTCATCTACGATTAAGTCGCCGCCTATTTCGGTATTGAAATCAAAGGGGGCGCAGCCCAGGCTGAGGTGCCATTGGGCACGGCCGAAGTAACCTTTAAAGGCAGCGGCCATGTTGCTGTCGGCCACTAATATCACGCAGGGACGCGTCATCCGAGCACCCCCGCTGCAAAAAGGCTGCCCAGATCGATGCCACCACGCCACTCTTGCAGACGTGGATGTTCGGTGCCCGGCACCATCTTCACGCCACCTTCGCTGGAAAGCCTCGCGCACAGCAATTGGTCGAGCTTGGCGCGTGCGAGTACCACCGGCGAATGTGACGACACCCAGACTTGGCTGTCGTACATCGACGAGAGCGATTGCAATACTGCTTCAATTGCGCGTGGATGGATGCCATTCTCCGGCTCTTCGGTGACCAGGATGGCGGGCTGCTTGCTTAAGTAGGGCAAAATCGTGAGCGTAAGTATGCGCAAGGTGCCGTCCGACAGACCGGAAGACGGCACCTCGTAGCCGCCGCGATAGCGCACAACGAAATAGCTATGGTGGTCGTCTTCGCGCTCGCGCACGTCGATGTATTCCACTTGCGGCAGAGCTGTTTGAACATGGGCCAGCCAGTCGGCGTAGCGCTCGCTGCGATAGTCGGCTGGCGCACCTGCTAGGGCGCCTTGGCGCTTGAGCTCCAAGGCTAACCAGGGCGTGTTGCGTCCATCGGGCGTGATGGTTTTGGGTTGCCCCGGTGGGCTGGCAAGGCGCATGGTCGCCCAGTTGGGCTCGAGAAACACAGTGTTCGTTGTGAGCAGCCCAAGCAACCAGCGCGCGGCCGGGTACTCGTGCTCGGATTCGAATAGGACGCGCGGCATGGCTAGCAAGGTGTGCGTGAGGCCCACCTTGGAGATGCGCGGCTTGGATGTGCCTTGGGGTACCTCAGGCGTGAATTCGGCCTCGTATCCGAACTCACGCTTGAGGATCAGTCGCCAGTGTTTGTTCTGCTCTGCATATACACCGTGGTAGCCAGCGCGCTGACGATCGGGCGTTTGCGACTCGGGGAATACGAACAGATATTCATTGACGACCTGCAACTCATGCTCGTCCGAGACGCGCAAGCCCAGCTCGTAGCGAATGTGGGTGGGCCAGCGGCGTTGGTCTTCCCGGAAAGCCTGGCGCGATTTTTCGGTGCGAAGTCGGGTGTAGATGCCCTCCAGTACCTTAGCTTGTACTGCTTGCGGCAGGCGTGCCTCCACGGCCAAGGAAAAATCATTGCCTCGACCGGCAAAGACCAATTCGTTCAAGCTTGCGGCACGTGGCGGCAGGTCCACGCGATCCTTCTTGCGGCTCATGAAGGCCTCGGCCACATTCTTGGCGTCCAGCATGTCACCAAACAAGCCTGGCAGGTCCAACAGCGTGGTCTTGCCAGAGCCATTGGCGCCAACGAGCACGCGGAAATCGCCGACGTCGATACCTAGGCGTTCAAAGCAGCGGTAGCGGGTCGCTTCGAGTCGCGTGATCATTGGCCAGGCTCCGGGTTCTTGGCGCGGAACTCGGCGTAGGCTCTAGCAATCTCCGGCAGGTCGTCGTCAAGAATACGTTCCTTGCGACGGAGTAGCCGCGTTTGCAGGCTGCCACCGATGCGGACCTTTTCTTCCATAACGACGTCTTGCAGAATTTCTTCACCGTCGGGGTGGCGCTTGTAGAGCATGTTGCCACGGCGGTCGAAGCCCACCTTCTCGGCCACTGCCATGAAGACGGGGTAGTCCTTCTTCTGCCCCAGGTCCTCAGCCTGGATGACCGATGTGGGCTTCTTCTTGAGGAAGAGCAAGCTAGTCAAGATGTTGACATTGGCTTCGACGATGAAGGATTCCACTGGCAGATCAATGGTGGCGAGCACCCAGCAGTGGCGAAGAATCCAGTAGCGGATGTACTCATCACCAGGGTTGCCGAGAATGCCGTCCGGCAGCACGATACCCATGCGGCCACCGGGCTTGAGCCACTGGACGCAGCGTTCGATGAATAGCACCTCGGGTGAAACAGCAGTCTTCACGGCGTTCGTCATCACAAAGCCATCGCCCTGTCGCTCCCAGCGGCGAGCCAACTCGTATTGCTGCAGGATGGTGGGTTCGGTGATGGGAATATCCGACCCGAAGGGCGGGTTGGTCATGATCACATCGACACTGCCAAGCTTAAGGTGCTCATTGGCTGCCTTTACGCCAGGCAAGTCGCCGCTTGGGAACTCGAGCGAGTTCATGTGATATAGGTGGCCGAGCGAGTTTCCGGCCATCATCACGTTCATCTGCGCCGCGCGGACCAAGAAAGGATCAAAATCTGCACCGAAAAGCTTATTAGCGGCATAGTTGGCCAGGCGATCTCGTAGCGAGAGAAATTCCTCGGTGTCTTCTTCGCCCGCCTTTACATGCTTCTCGTCGTGGAAAATCTTGTTCAGATAATTCAGAGTTTCGACCAAGAATCCACCGGTGCCACATGACGAGTCCAATATCTTCTCATGCTCTTTTGGAGCCAACATCTGCACCACGAGTCGGATGGCTCCGCGCGGAGTGAAATACTGACCACGATCGCCGCGCAGGTTGGTACCGACAATTTCTTGGTACGCGGCGCCCTTGGCGTCGACATCGGTACGGCCGAAGTCGTAACGCGACAGCTCGGAGACAATGAAGGCCAATGCCCGATCAGAGAGCGAGATTTCTTCGTTGCCCTTGAAGAGCTCACTGTATTTGCGCTTGACCTGCGCGAACAATGGCTCAATACGCTTGCGAATCTGTTTTTGCCCCGCTGGGTCGAAAGGCTCGAAAGCGCCGGCCCAGAATGCACGACTCTCGTTGGGCTGCTGCTCGTCGTACATCTTGCAGAAGATGAGATAGAGGAACTGCCAGAAGGCAGCGTCCTTGGGCATGCCTTCATTGCCGTGAATGTAATTGTGGCACCGGCGAAAAGCTGTTCGAAGCATGTCCACTTCGGCGCGGCGCAGTCGACCAAGCGAACGCCCTTCAACGCTGAAGCTGTCGTCGCCCAGGGGCCAATCGCCAATGGGCTTGAACTTGGTGTCGAAGCGGGTGACCTCTTTCTTGAAAAAGAAGAACTCGAGGCCATTAGTCCAAAGGCCATACTCGCAACCCTTGACCTCTGCCATGACCGTTTCGAGGACCTCGAAGTCGTTAGCAGCCTCCTTCGGGTCGCGCATTCGATAGGCGCCCTTAGTGCCAAGCTTCGGTTCTTTCTCGACCACGACGGCGCGGTACAGGTTGTCTACCGTGTGTTCGGTGCCGTGCTTGAAGATGGCGATATCAAGCTTGCGATTCTTGCCAGACACCTTGATCTTGAAATCCGGCTCCATGTCTTCGGCAGCGATACCGTATTCATGGATGATGGCGCGGGCGATGCGCTGACGGACCCTTTCTTTGTCACTGTCCTTGACGGGATTGCCGGTGATGTAGTCGAAGACCTTGCCCTCTTCGAGCGCGCCGTCAGGCGCTTGGGCGTCTTGCTCAAGGTCGTTCATGTCGTTGTCCTGTATGGGGCGTTGATTAATCATGGCGTTGCCCCTTGTCATCAAAATTGTCACTGCTGGATGCAGCTCCGCCTTCACGCACCCAAGCGTCGACATCTTCCCTCTTGAATTTCCAGAATCGACCGACCTTGTGCCCGGGCATACCCTTACCGGTCACCCAGGAGTAGATGGTGTCCTTGGCCACGCCGAGGTACTCGGCGATTTCCTCGACGGAGAGCCAGCGGTCGTCCATAGCACGAATCCAAACAGTGGTATACCGCCGAAACGACGGCAAATGCGGTAAGTGTACGGCGGTTGAGTCCATTTTAGTAGGGTTTGGGCGTGTTTGGCCCGGACAAATCAGGTCAGGAACCACGGATTCGGAACTGGAATGCTGCTGAAGCGTGTCGCTGTGACGACTACTGGGGCTCGGCGGATAGGTTTTTCGCGATCGTCCGAGATCCGGCACTTTTTCCGCGAAGCCGACCGGCGAACTTCCAGTTCGGTAAGGGGGCATAAGATGCCTTTCGTAGCGTGGGAATATGAATTTGGGGCAGAAGGTCAGCTGGGTGGATTTCCCCCAACTGTGCTCCGAAATGGTCCCACGGCTATCAACAAAATCCACAGAACCGAATGGATACAAAAAACCCCGCGAGCCTTACGCTACGCGGGGTCCCCGGATTTCTTGGGAATTGCTTGTATGGTCTGTTGGTGGAGCGAAAGAGGATCGAACTCCCGACCTACCTATGCAAGTTTGAGATCCAAAGTAGTGGCGGCACGCACACCCCTAAAAAGCTCGAACCCGAAGAGATGAGTGGTAGATACCGAACGTCATCGGAAAATTTTCACTAATTGTGCATTCAATTTTCACTATTCCTGGCACTTTTTCCATTAATCATGACGTTCGACAACAGGCAGTATTAGACATCAATATTCCCCGCCCGCAACGCATTCGACTCGATAAACGCCCGCCGCGGCTCGACATCATCCCCCATGAGGGTAGTAAAGATCCCATCGGCCGCAATCGCGTCTTCGATCTGCACACGCAGCAGACGCCGCACTGCCGGATCCATCGTCGTTTCCCACAGCTGCTCGGGGTTCATCTCGCCGAGCCCCTTATAGCGTTGTTTGGAGACGTTGCGCTCAGCATCCGCCAGCAGCCACTTCATCGCGCTCTTGAAGTCCGCCACGGCCATGCTGCGTTCCCCACGCTTGATGACCGCCCCTTCCCCAATAAGCCCCTTGAACGTATTCGCGGTGGTCACGAGCTGCTGATAATCCGCCGTGTGCTGGAATTCCTGATCGATGACCGAAACGCGCACATTACCGTGATGCGTCCGCTCGACATGCAGCGCCCGCTGTTCGCGAACAGCGTCATACGAAGGCACGACTCGCACTTCGTTCTTCAATGCGTCGTCATGCAACGCCGCGTGCAGCGCCTTAGCCGAAGCCTCGGTCGAAGCTTCACTGGAGAGATCGATCACCACCCCATCCATAACGGCTTCCAGCGCGGCCGGGTCATACAACCGGCTCAACCGCTCGATCACGCTCTGCGACAGCAGATACGACCGTGCCAGCTCCCCAAGCGCATCCCCAGAAATCGCCGCCGCATTCTCGCCCGGCACCAGCTCCGACCCTTGCAGCGCCAACCGCAGCATGTGCGCGTTGAGCTCCACGTCGTCCTTCAGATACCGCTCATCCTTACCCGCCTTGATCTTGTAAAGCGGCGGCTGCGCGATATACACGTACCCGCGTTCGATCATGTCCGGCATCTGGCGATACAGGAACGTGAGCAGCAGCGTCCGGATGTGTGCACCGTCGACGTCCGCGTCGGTCATGATGATGATGCGGTGATAGCGCAGCTTCTCGAGGTTGTAGTCTTCCTTGCCGATGCCACAGCCAAGCGCCGTCACGAGCGTAACGATCTGCTCCGACGACAGCAGCTTGTCGTAGCGTGCCTTCTCGACGTTCAGCACCTTGCCGCGCAGCGGCAGAATGGCCTGGAACTTGCGATCACGCCCTTGCTTCGCCGAGCCACCTGCCGAGTCACCCTCGACGATGTAGATTTCGCACTTCGCCGGGTCTTTCTCTTGGCAGTCCGCGAGCTTGCCCGGCAGGCCAACGCCATCGAGCACGCCCTTACGGCGCGTCATCTCGCGTGCCTTCCGCGCTGCATCCCGCGCCCGAGCAGCTTCAACAATCTTCCCGCAGATGATCTTCGCGTCGATCGGCGTTTCCAAAAGGAATTCTTCCAGCGCCTTCGCCACAACCTCTTCAACCGGCGCACGAACCTCGGAAGAAACCAGCTTGTCCTTCGTCTGCGAGCTGAACTTCGGCTCCGGCACCTTCACGGACAGCACGCACGACAGCCCTTCGCGCATGTCGTCGCCGGTCGTCTCGACCTTCGCCTTCTTCGCGATTTCGTTGTCGGTGATGTACTTGTTGATGACGCGCGTCATCGCGGCCCGCAGGCCGGTCAGGTGCGTGCCGCCGTCGCGCTGCGGAATGTTGTTCGTGAAGCACAGCACGTTTTCGTTGTAGCTGTCGTTCCACTGCATCGCGACTTCGACGCCCACGCCGTCCTTCTCGCCGTTGGCGAAGAACACCGTCGGGTGCAGCGTGCTCTTGGTCTTGTTGATGAACTCGACGAAGCCCTTCACACCGCCGGCGAACGCGAAATCGTCTTCCTTGCCCGAACGCAGGTCGGTGAGGCGAATCCGCACGCCGTTGTTCAGGAACGAAAGCTCGCGCATCCGCTTCGCGAGGATGTCGTAGTGATACTCGACCGTGCCGAAAATGGTCGGATCGGCCATGAAGTGCACTTCGGTGCCGCGGTTCTCGGTGTCGCCGGTCACGAGCATCGGCGACACTTCCACGCCGTCCACCACCTCGATCACGCGATCCTGCGCGACGCCGCGGTGGAACTCCATGAAGCGCTTCTTGCCGTCGCGGCGCACGGTGAGGCGCAGCCAGCTCGACAGCGCGTTCACGCACGACACGCCCACGCCGTGCAGGCCGCCCGACACCTTGTAGCTGTTCTGGTCGAACTTGCCGCCGGCGTGCAGCTCGGTCATCACGATCTCGGCGGCGCTGCGCTTCGGCTCGTGCTTGTCGTTCATCTTCACGTCGGTCGGAATCCCGCGGCCGTTGTCGGTCACGGAAATCGAGTTGTCGGCGTGAATCGTCACGTGGATGTCGTTGCAGTACCCGGCCAACGCTTCGTCGATCGAGTTGTCGAGCACCTCGAACACGAGGTGGTGCAGACCGGTGCCGTCCGACGTGTCGCCGATGTACATCCCGGGGCGCTTGCGCACCGCTTCCAGCCCCTCGAGGATCTGGATCGACGAAGCGCCGTAGCTGCTGTTATCGGGTTGCGAATTGTGCTGTTCACTCATGGATATCTTCCGGTTCTGCGAGGCCACTCAGGTGGCGGCGCGGTGCGTTTCAGCGAGAGAAATCGCCGGGCCGCTCCAGTTTCCTGGCCCGCCCGAAGTGCCGAAAAGGCACTAAAAGGGCGGGTTGTCGGTTCGCCATAAAAACGCCAAAGGGGCTTGCCGCCCCCTGGTGTGTGTCGCGATGTCGAGCGCGTCAGATGCGCATCGGCATCACGACATACTTGAACTCGTCGTTCTCGGGCACGGTGATCAGCGCGCTCGAGCTGGCGTCGCCGAGGCTCACCTGCACGGTGTCGACCTTCAGGTTCGCGAGCACGTCGAGCAGATACGTGACGTTGAAGCCGATGTCGACGGTATCGCCCTGATAAGCGATTTCGAGTTCTTCCTGCGCCTCTTCCTGATCGGCGTTGGTCGACATGATCTTCAACTGGCCCGGCGCGATGATGCAGCGCACGCCCTTGAACTTGTCCGAGGTCAGGATCGCCGCGCGCTGCAGCGAACGCTGCAGTTCTTCGCGGCCGATCTCGAACGTGTTCTTGTGCGCCTTCGGGATCACGCGCTGGAAGTCGGGGAACTTGCCCTCGACGAGTTTCGACACGAGCTCGACCTGGCCGAACGTGAACTTGGCCTGGGTTTGCGCGATGTCGATGGTGACGGTGTCGTCGATGTCCTCGAGCAGGCGCTGCAGCTCGAGAATCGTCTTGCGCGGCACGATGACTTCCTGGCGGCCGAACGTGCCGCCTTCGAGCTTCATCGACGAGAACGCGAGGCGGTGGCCGTCGGTGGCCACGGCCATCAGCTGGTCGCCGTCGACGACGAGCAGCATGCCGTTCAGGTAGTAGCGGATGTCCTGCTGCGCCATCGCGAAGTGCACCATGCCGAGCAGCTGGCGGAACGACTTCTGCGGGACGGTCAGCGTGGCGCCGAAATCCTTCGCCTGCGCGACGGTCGGGAACTCGTCGGCCGCCAGCGTCTGCAGTGCGAAACGGCTCTTGCCCGATTGAACGGTGAGGCGCTTGTCGGCGAGCGACAGCGTGACCTGGCCGTCAGGCATCGCGCGCAGGATGTCGAGCAGCTTGCGGGCCGCGACGGTGGTCGCGATCTGGTCGCCGCCGACGCCGAAATCGGCGCGCGTGGTGATCTGCAGCTCCAGGTCGGTCGACAGGAATGAAACGTCCGGGCCGTTCTTGGTGATCAGCAGGTTGGCGAGGATCGGCAACGTATGGCGGCGTTCGACGATGCCGCTGACCGTTTGCAGCGGCCTGAGGAGGGTGTCTCGTTCGGTCTTGACCAGTTGCATAGAGTTCCTTCGTTGAGTAACGGCCCGCAGCGCAGCAGCCTCGCAGCGCCCCGCCGGCCGGGCTCTTGGCCCGCCACCACCGGGGCGGTCAAACCAGTATTGTGCCTCAAAACCGAACCGCCCCCCTTAAATTGGGGCGGAGGCCGAATTATCAAGCGCGCCGGCCCGTTCAGCCCTTCAGTGTCTGTTCCAGCACGTGCAGCTCGTGGTTGAGCTGCGCGTCCTTGCTGCGCTCGTCGGCGATCTTGCGCACCGCGTGCAGCACGGTGGTGTGATCGCGCCCGCCGAACAGCTCGCCGATCTCCGGCAGGCTCTTCTGCGTGAGTTCCTTCGCGAGATACATCGCAATCTGCCGCGGCCGCGCGATGTTCGCGGGGCGCTTCTTCGAGTACATGTCCGCGACCTTGATGTTGTAGAAGTCGGCGACGGTCTTCTGGATGTTCTCGACCGAAATCTGCCGGTTCTGCACGGTCAGCAGGTCCTTCAGCGCTTCCTTGGTCAGCTCGATCGAGATCTCTCGGCCGTGGAACTTCGAATACGCGAGGATCTTGCGCAGCGCGCCTTCGAGTTCGCGCACGTTCGAGCGCAGGTGCTTCGCGACGAAGAACGCGACGTCTTCCGACAGGTTCACGCCTTCGGACTGCGCCTTGCGCATCAGGATCGCGACGCGCATCTCGAGCTCGGGCGGCTCGATCGCGACGGTGAGGCCCGAGTCGAAGCGCGAGATCAGGCGGTCGTCGATGCCCGAGATTTCCTTCGGATACGTGTCGCTGGTGATGATCACCTGCGCCTTGTTCGCGACGAGCGCCTCGAACGCGTAGAAGAATTCCTCTTGCGTGCGCGACTTGCCGGAGAAGAACTGGATATCGTCGATCAGCAGCAGGTCGAGCGAGTGGTAGTAGCGCTTGAAATCGTCGAACGCCTTGCGCTGGTACGCCTTCACCACGTCGGACACGTATTGTTCCGCGTGGATGTAGCGGATCCGCGCGCCGGCCTTGTCGAGCAGCAGCTGGTTGCCGATCGCATGGATCAAGTGGGTCTTGCCGAGGCCGACGCCGCCGTACAGGAACAGCGGGTTGTACGAGATGCCGGGGTTGTCCGCGACCTGGATCGCGGCGGCGCGCGCGAGCTGGTTCGCTTTACCGGTCACGAAGTTGTCGAACGTGAGCACGGGGTTCAGCTTCGAACGTTCGTACATCGAATCGGCTTCGCCGCCGTTCGCGGGCGCGGCGCCCGGGCCCGGACGCCACGTGCGGCGGCCGGCCGCCGCTTCGTGCGCGGGCAGGCTCGGCAGATCGATGTCGGCGTCGTCGGCGTTCAGGTGGTGCGCGGCGGCCGCGGACGGTGTCATCGGTACGTCGGCCGGCGCGCTGGGCGCCGCGGCGGCATGCGCGGTCAGGTTGGCGGCGATCGCGGCGACCGTCGCGGCAGGGCCGCTCGGAGCCAGCGGCGCACGCGGGGCGGCGCCCGCGGGCGCGCTGCGCATGCCGGCCTTCGGATCGAGGACGAACTGGACTTCGATCGGCGTGTTCCAGAATTCTCGGGCCAGATCGGAGATACGGCCCGAAAACTGGCTCTTGACCCAGTCCAGCTTGAAGCGGTTCGGCGCGGCGATGGACAGCGTGTTCGCCGACGCATCGAAGGCCACCGGGGCCAAGGGTTTGATCCACGTCACGTACTGCTGGGGCGTCAGCTCGCGCTCCAGCAGTGCGGAACAGTGTTGCCAGAAATCGTTCATCAAGTAGCTGTCGTTTTTTGCATGCACAGCGCGGCTCGCCGGCGCCCTTGTCGCGGTTGCGCAACAAGGCCCGAAGCGGTCGTGCGAGCGTGCCTCGGACGCCTGCGTCACAGTCCTGGAGGGGCAGGCGGGCGCCGAAGCGGCGTGCGGGATTCTTGGAGATAAGGCGAGATTCTAACGCCAAACGCGGCCACAGCGGGACTTATCCACAGGCTCCGATTGTGGGTCGCGGGGCCGGATCGGAGCGGGCCGGCACAGGCGGACGACTCCTAAAGTATTGACCGTCAAGAGAAAAACGGTTTAAATAGCGGGTTCCGCGAAAACCAATCCTGTATTCCCGGCGATTGCGTTCGCCCGAATGCCTCCGGTTAAGGGCACGCGGTCCCCTGAATTTCGACATTCTCGAACAAGTGAGAACATCATGAAACGTACTTACCAACCGTCCGTGACGCGCCGCAAGCGCACCCATGGCTTCCGTGTCCGCATGAAGACGGCAGGTGGCCGCAAGGTCATCAACGCTCGCCGCGCGAAGGGCCGCAAGCGCCTCGCCATCTAAGGCAGGTTGCGCGCTGTGTCCGCCGTCCGCAGTCCTGCGGAAGGTGCCGTCGAGCCGGGTGCGAATCCGTCGCAGACGAAAGCCGCCTTTCCGAAAACTGCGCGACTTCTGAAAACGGATGAATTTTCATCCGTTTTTCGTTTGCGCCCCTGGCGGCGCTCCGCGCACTTCGTGATTTACGGCAAGCCGACCGGCCAGCCCGCACGTCTGGGGCTCGTCATCGGCAAGAAGTATGCGCCGCGAGCGGTCACCCGTAATCTCGTGAAGCGGCTGGCGCGCGATGCGTTTCGCTTGCGCCGGGCCGAATTCGCCGGTTACGACCTGCTGCTGCGGCAGCACACGCGCTTCGACAAGAAAGCGCTGCCGAGCGCGGCTTCCGCCCCGCTCGCGGCGATGTGCGCGGCGGAGATCCGCGAGCTGCTCGACAGGGCGGCCCGGGAAATCGCCCGCCGTGCGTCGAAGCCCGCGTCCGAGTGACGCATCCGTGCCCGGTGCGGCGCTCGCGCCCGCCCGGCCGGTTTTGACGCGGCGTCGTACGGCGCCGCCCAAGGTATGAAAACGGTATTGATCGCGTTACTGCGCTTCTACAAGGTTGCCGTGAGCCCGATGCTCGGCAACCGTTGCCGTTTTTATCCTTCCTGTTCGGATTACGCGCGCGAGGCAATCCAGTATCATGGCGCCGCGCGCGGCACGTATCTCGCCGTCAGGCGCGTGTGCCGATGCCATCCGTTTTCCGCGGGCGGCATCGACCTCGTCCCGCCGCCCAACTCCGACACTCGCGCTCGCGGCGAAGCCGACGCGCGGTCCCATCGACTCTGAGACAACGCATGGATATCAAACGCACCGTCCTATGGGTGATCTTCTTCATGTCAGCTGTCATGCTGTACGACAACTGGCAGCGGGACCATGGACGCCCGTCGATGTTCTTCCCGAGCGCCACGCACACGGCCCCGGCCGCCGCCGGCGGCGCATCGGGCACGGGCGCGACGACGAACGCAGGTGACGTGCCGGCCGCCGCAGCCGGCGCCGCGCCGTCGACGACGGCCCCGGCCGCGCAGGCGCAGCTCGTGAAATTCTCGACCGACGTGTACGACGGCGAAATCGACACGCGCGGCGGCACGCTCGCGAAGCTGACGCTGAAGAAGCAGGGCGACGGCAAGCAGCCCGACCTGTACATCACGCTGTTCGACCACACGGCCGGCCACACGTATCTCGCACGCACGGGCCTGCTCGGCGGCGATTTCCCGAACCACAACGACGTCTACACGCAGGTCGATGCGGGCCCGACGTCGCTGACGGGCGATCAGAACACGCTGAAGCTGTCGTTCGAATCGCCGGTGAAGGGCGGCGTGAAGGTCGTGAAGACCTACACGTTCACGCGCGGCAGCTACGTGATCGGCGTCGACACCAAGATCGACAACGTCGGCACGGCGCCCGTCACGCCGACGGTCTACATGGAACTGGTGCGCGACAACACGGCCGTCGAAACGCCGATGTTCTCGCATACGTTCCTCGGGCCGGCGGTCTATACGGACGCGAAGCACTTCCAGAAGATCGACTTCAGCGACCTCGACAAGAACAAGGCGAACTTCGAGAAGTCCGCGGACAACGGCTGGGTCGCGATGGTGCAGCACTACTTCGCGTCGGCCTGGATTCCGCAGCAGGGCGCGAAGCGCGACATCTACGCCGAAAAGATCGATCCGGCGCTGTACCGTGTCGGCGTGAAGCAACCGGTCGCCGCGATCGCGCCGGGCCAGTCGGCCGACGTGCAGGCGCGCCTGTTCGCCGGTCCGGAAGAAGAGCGCATGCTCGAAGGCATCGCGCCCGGCCTGGAGCTCGTGAAGGATTACGGCTGGGTGACGATCATCGCGAAGCCGCTGTTCTGGCTGCTCGAGAAGATCCACGGCTACGTCGGCAACTGGGGCTGGGCGATCGTGCTGCTGACGGTGCTGATCAAGGCCGTGTTCTTCCCGCTGTCGGCGGCGAGCTACAAGTCGATGGCGCGCATGAAGGAAATCACGCCGCGCATGCAGGCGCTGCGCGAACGCTTCAAGAGCGATCCGCAGAAGATGAACGCCGCGCTGATGGAGCTGTACAAGACCGAGAAGGTCAATCCGTTCGGCGGCTGCCTGCCGGTCGTGATCCAGATCCCGGTGTTCATTTCGCTGTACTGGGTGCTGCTCGCCTCGGTCGAAATGCGCGGCGCGCCGTGGATTCTGTGGATTCACGACCTGTCGCAGCGCGATCCGTTCTTCATCCTGCCGGTGCTGATGGCCGTGTCGATGTTCGTGCAGACGAGCCTGAACCCGACGCCGCCGGACCCGGTCCAGGCGAAGATGATGAAGTTCATGCCGATCGCGTTCTCGGTGATGTTCTTCTTCTTCCCCGCGGGCCTGGTGCTGTACTACGTCGTCAACAACGTGCTGTCGATCGCGCAGCAGTACTACATCACGCGCAAGCTCGGCGGCGTCAAGAAGAAGCCGGCCTGACGCCCGTTGCATTCGCGGGCGGCCAGCCGCCCGCGATGCTCGCAAAAAAAGCCGCATGGTTCGTGACCATGCGGCTTTTTGTTTCCCGGCGACGGCGGCGCGTGCGGTCGCTGCCGCTCAGGCTTTCTTCGCTTCAAGTTTCGGATCGCCGTAGAACTGCTCGACCAGTTCCTGAACGAGGTAGCGCTGGTGCGGAGATAGCGCCTCGATCTTCGATGCGAGTTCGATCGTCTCGGGCGTCGGCGGATAGCGTTCGTCGCGCGGCAGCGGTTGCGGCGTCGGATGTTCGATCACGCTCGGCGACGGCCCGTAATGCAGCCAGTGCACTTCGACGCGCAACCATTCGGCAAGCGTTTCGAGTTTGTCCGACGTCGGGATCGTGCGGCCCGTCAACCATTTATGCGCGGTTTGCGGAGAAACGGGATGCGTTCCGCGGTGGCGCAGATTGAATCGGTTCGCCAGCTCCGTCGCGCCCGTGACCTTCTCCGGGCTGCGCCGCAGGGCAAATTTCAGGCGTTCCGAGAACGCGGCTTTTTCTTCGGATGTCGGCATGGGGAGATTGTGCAATTCCATCGCCGCGTCTCAGACAACCATATGAGATAAACGTATCTCGTTCGGACGAATCCCGGCCTTGATCAGGATGGGCGGTGAAATTGAGGGACGCAGTGCCGAGCCCCTCCGGCACGCATACTCGTCCGAAATGGCCGGTGTGTGATGATGCCGGACTAATACTTGGCTTATCCCCGGTGGGATAAATTCAGGCGAGTCCGAATCCGGCGCCGTGGCCGGTGGTGGGCGAGCCGGCACGCTACAATGCCGGCGTTCCGATGCCCGAACTGTTGTGCGGGCGCACCATTGACCCGCTGATTACCCGATTTCTCCGATTCCCATGCTCGCTACCGATTCCGATCCGATCGTCGCCATTGCCACTGCTGCCGGCCGGGGCGGCATCGGGGTCGTCCGCGTGTCGTTCGGGCGCGGCGGCGAGGCGGCGGCGCTGCCGCTGATCGACGCGTTGTGCGGGCAGAAGCTCGCGCCGCGTCATGCGAGCTACGTGCCGTTCCTCGACGCGCACGGCGCGCCGCTCGACCGCGGGATCGCGCTGTATTTCCCGGCGCCGCATTCGTACACCGGCGAGCACGTGCTCGAACTGCAAGGGCATGGCGGGCCGATCGTGATGCAGTTGCTGCTGCAGCGCTGCCTGGATGCGGGGCGCGGCTTCGGGCTGCGGCTCGCGGAGCCGGGCGAGTTCACGCGGCGCGCGTTCCTGAACGACAAGCTTGACCTCGCGCAGGCGGAGGCGGTTGCCGACCTGATCGAGGCGAGCACCGAGGCGGCCGCGCGCTCGGCCGGGCGTTCGCTCGACGGCGCGTTCTCGCGGCAGATCCATGCGCTCGTCGACGACGTGATCACGCTGCGGATGCTGGTCGAGGCGACGCTCGATTTTCCGGAGGAGGAAATCGACTTCCTCGAAGCGGCCGACGCGCGCGGCAAGCTCGCGAAGATCCGTGCGCAGCTCGCGCACGTGCTCGGCGATGCGCGGCAGGGCGCGCTGTTGCGCGAAGGGTTGTCGGTCGTGCTCGCGGGGCAGCCGAACGTCGGCAAGTCGTCGCTGCTGAATGCGCTGGCGGGCGCCGAGCTGGCGATCGTCACGCCGATCGCCGGAACGACGCGCGACAAGGTGGCGCAGACGATCCAGGTCGAAGGGATTCCGCTGCACATCATCGATACGGCCGGGCTGCGCGAGACGGAGGACGAAGTCGAGCGGATCGGCATTGCACGCACGTGGAGCGAGATCGAGCGCGCGGATGTCGTGCTGCATCTGCTTGATTCGCGCACGGGGATGACGCCCGACGACGGGACGATCGCGGCGCGGTTTCCGGCCGACGTGCCGGTGGTGCGCGTGCTGAACAAGACGGATCTGACCGGCGTGCCGGCAAGCGTCGAGCATCCGGCGGCGGAAGGTGATCTGACCGAGGTGCATCTGTCGGCGAAGCGCGGCGACGGCATCGACATGCTGCGCGCGGAGTTGTTGCGAATCGCCGGGTGGCAGGCGGGGGCCGAGGGCGTTTATCTGGCGCGCGAGCGGCATCTGATTGCGCTGCGGGCTGCGCAGGAACATCTCGCGCAGGCGGCCGATCACGCGGAGCAGCGCGCGCAGTCGCTCGATCTCTTCGCTGAGGAGCTTCGGCTCGCTCAGGAGCAGCTCAATTCGATTACCGGGGAGTTCACTTCGGATGACCTGCTGGGGGTGATTTTCAGCAGGTTTTGTATCGGGAAGTGAGCGGACGCTGAACTGTACGTCGCAGTTGCCGGCGGCGTGCCATCCAGTACGAACAGCATTGGCACTCATGCAGCGTCATTGCCGGCTTCCACAACGAATTCAAACACCTTTTCTCTGCGCTGCATGATTCGACTGCGGCGGGTAGTCGTCTGATCTTGAATGATGATGTCGTCGATGATCAGGACTGTGCTGCCCGACCGAGCTGCCACACGCACCGAATCGGCCGGTGTGGTGCCGGACGGGCGCAATGGTGCCGTGAAGCCGCTGGGGGATGATAGAGCAGTTGGCACGGGCAACGTTCTTCCATCATAAAGCGAGCCGCTCCTGTAACCTTCGCTACGCCATTTGTTCAGCACGCGGTTGATTTGTGCATCGACCGCACATCGGCGATCTCGTGGCAAATCATCGATGTCGATGCTCAATGCGACGGAAATAACAACATCATCGAGATCAAACGAGGCGGTCACATTTTGTGCGAATGCGCCGCCAGCCGCGTCTGAGATTGCGTTTGCGTCGTCCTGAAGCGCTGTATGGGCGTCGCGCCATTGGGTCAAGCTTGTCATCGATACAGCCTCGCCCGCGTCGATTGATGGAGATTGTCGCGGTCGATGAAACGACATCGAGATGACGCTCGGGGGCCGCATTTCACCGTAGACCATGTGGTAGTAGCCAGCGGTGACCAGGCCAATCAACCCGATGAGGAGACCAATTCCACCCCAGATTCCGCTCGCTGGCGCGTAAGCCGCGATCGCAACGGCGCATGCTGGAATGATGGTCGACAGTAGTTTGCCAAGGGCGAGAACGAGCACGAATGGCTTTGGGCTGACGAGCGGCCGTTTGCGACGACGGAGCATGTTTCTCAGGGTGGGGCGCGCCAGTTGTTGATAAAGCAACATGGCCACGGTTAGAACCGCTAGCCCGAAGAAGCCTATAAAGAAATATTGCGAGGCAGGGCGGCTCCATAAGTCAGACATGACCTCGAGAGGAACGTCGTCAACGGCGCCTGGAGGGAGGATTGCGCGGTAGCGTCCAACGAATGCATCCGTCAGGTGATAGGTTGCCGATGCCGATATGCCTGTCGGCACGAGCCAGTCGATGGCCCAGCGCTTGATCCAACCAAAACTCCCAGCTTCCATTTTCGGCAGCGGGACGCGGAGATAGCGGTTTCCAACGATCGAGACGTCGTTATGCCACTTCTGTCGGTCGAACAGCTTCATGGTTCAGTTGGTTCTCGGATTTAGTGACGACGAATCCGTGGGAGCACAATGCGACAGGGACTCGCAGCGGTAAACAAGTGATATCGGCTGCAACGACAAGAACTGAATGGCGCGTCGCGATAGCTGACCGTAAAACAAAGAACCGATACCGATCTGAATGCGAGAAAGGCGTGCCGTGTGATTGATTATGGAAGGGGATCAGCGGACCGCATGCGGCGGCCCGGAATTCGGCAGAGGCGTGTAGAAGCCTGTAACGCTCCGGCAACGATTCAAATCGCTCGGTGCGAGATGAGTCATGTGCCGGAGGGGCGGAATCAAATACCGCGCTCGGTATTCATCCGAGGTTCTGCGGAATGAGGATGCAATGCTCGGCCGGGAGGCCTTAATCCCAATGACGATGATGATGGTAATACCCGCCATCCCCGTAATACCCGCCACCATCAGGCACCACGATACAGCCGCTCAACAACACGGCGACGCCGGCAATCAGCAAAAGGGTCTTCTTCATCGCGTTCACCTGCTCGGGTTCGATATGGAACCCAGCATAGCGAGCGCCCGCAACACCGGCTGTAAGCGTTGGTATCCCTGTCACGCAATCCGTAACGGCGGATTATTCCGGTCACAATGACCGTAACAATTAGCCAAACAGCAGACGTTTTCAGGCGACGACGACCCGGTTTCGCCCCGTATCCTTCGCCCGGTACAGCGCGGCATCGGCGGCTTCGATCAACGCGTCGGGCGTCGACAGATCATCGGCCGCTACGGTCGCGCAGCCGATGCTGACGCTCACGCGCCCGGCCGGCGAATCGGGCATCGCGAGGTCGAGCCGCAGCACGGCTTCGCGCGCTTCGTCGGCCACGACCCGCGCACCGCGCGCGCCGGTGTTCGGCAGCACGATCGCGAATTCCTCCCCGCCATAGCGCGCGACGATATCGGCCGGCCGCCGTACGGCACCGGCCAGTGCGTTCGCGACGGCGATCAGGCACGCATCGCCCTTCACGTGACCGAACGCGTCGTTGTACGCCTTGAAGTGATCGACGTCGACCATCAGCAGCGACAGCGGTTCGCCCTGCCGTCGCGCCTGCAGGAACAGCGTGTGGAAATGATCGTTGAAGTGGCTGCGGTTGAACGCGCCCGTGAGCCCGTCGCGCGCGGAAGAGCGGATCAGCGTCGCATGCGCTTCGAACAACTGCTGATACAGCATCGTCACTTCCCACGCGAGCACGCACACGAGCACGCCGGGCGTGAACATGCTGAACACGCGTGCGACATACCAGCCGACCGTGAAGCGGTTCGTCGTCAGCAGGTTCAGCGTCGTGTCGGTCAGGCACGCGAGCACCGCGATCGCGAGCCACAGGTCGAGCGTCGTGCGCAGCCGGCCCGTGACGAGCACGGCCACGAGCGCGAGCACGTTGAGGATCCATACGACGAGCGCGATGCCGTTGACGGGCAGCACGGCTGCGTCGCGAGGCGGATGGAACGCGGGCGGCAGCGACACGTTCAGCGCGAGCGCGCACAGGAGTGCCGCCGCGACGGCCGGGCCGCCGACGAGCGCGATCGTCCAGCGGCGCGTCGCTTTCTCACCGACCGGGGCGCGCGTCAGTCGCTCGCGTGCGAACAGCGCGGCCATCACGAAGCACGGAAAGCCGGCATGCCAGAAGATCCACATCCATGCCGCGCTTTGCGGGCGCGCGCCGAGCAGGCCATGCGGCGCGAACACGCCGGGAAAGGTGAGCAGTTGCAGCGCGACGGCAAGTGCGGTGAACGCATAGGCGCCGCCGAGCGCACCGAGCACGGGCTGGCGCGTCACGGTGAACTGCGCGCCGAGGAAGAACGCCGCGATGCTGGCGGTCGTGAACACGGTGAGCGCGCACATCGGCATGAACGGCTCGACGGCCGGCAGCGCGACGTTCGCGTGCGGCGCGGCGATCCCGAGCGCAAGCAGGATGACGAGCGCCGTCAGCGCGCCGAGCCACAGCTGACGTTGCGTCGTGTGCTGGATCAGGATGCCTTCCATGGAGTCCCCCGGACACGCGTGCTCGAACGCCCGATCTTGCGCCGAGCGGCATGCATCCGGTCGCGGCGCGACCGGCGCGGTCCGATCCTATCTCGTTATTGGTATCCGCTCAAATGCCGAGCCCCGGGCCGAAGTTGCCGGCGACGCAGCGCGTGACGGCGTCGACGTCCGCGTAATCCTGTTCGGGCAGGCCGTCGAGCATCGACAGCACGTCGTTGCTGGCGCCGGCCTCGCGCGCGGCGTCGACGATCGCATCCTTGTTCGCCGGATAGCGGACGGCCGCCAGTACATCGGCGATCTGCAGGTCGATCGTTTCGTTCGGGATATCGTGTGGAGGAAGGGCGGGCTTGTCGTTCACGTCGGTGTCTCGCGGGTTGGGCGGGAATCGGATCGAAGCGCAAGAATCGTGCACCGCATGCTACCCGGCCCAGGATGGCCCGGCCAGCGCGTGCGGATCGACGAGGATCGGCGTCAATGCCCGCGTCGCACGCGGCGCCACGGATGCTTCCAGTCGATGTGCGGTGCGTTCTCGTCGCGCGGATGCTGGCGGCGATGCTCCTGCCAGAGTTCGTCGGAAAACAGCGCAGCCACGATGACCAGCGGGAGCACGAGGAAAATGCCGAGTATGACTTGCTCGATCACGATAGCCTCCTTGCGGTGGCGGGAACCCTTGCTCCCATTCTAGGCTCTGAACTGCGCCCGCGTTCAATTTCTTACAGTGCGAGACGGGCCGGGCGCGGCCGTGCCGCGCCGGCGTTCCGCACGTGCGCCGGCATCGAACAGGACATGAACATGCAACTCCAGAACGATACCCACACGCTCGCGCTACGACCGCTGGAGCGCCAGGACCTGCGCTTCGTCCACGAGCTGAACAACGACGCGAAGATCATGCGCTACTGGTTCGAGGAGCCGTACGAAACCTTCTCGGAACTGTCGCAACTGTACGACCGCCACGTGCACGACCAGCGCGAGCGCCGGTTCGTCGCGGTCGATGGGCAAGACGAACTGGTCGGCCTCGTCGAGCTGATCGAGCTCGACTACATCCACCGTCGCGGCGAGTTCCAGATCATCATCGCGCCGCAGTGCCAGGGGCGCGGCTACGCGGGCCAGGCGACGCGTCTCGCGGTCGAGTACGCGTTCAAGGTGCTGAACATGCGCAAGCTTTACCTGATCGTGGATACGTCGAACGCGGCGGCGATCCATGTGTACGAGAAATGCGGATTCCAGCACGAGGCCGAATTGAAGGAAGAATTTTTCGGGAATGGCGCGTATCACAACGCTTATCGGATGTGCATCTTCCAGCACGATTATTTCGCGCGTCAGCCAATCGGGCTGAATAAAGTAGGGTAAACACCACACGGGTAAAAGGCGCTTGCGACGGGGCTTCGCAGGCGCCGAACGGATGCGGGGGAACTCCGGATAAATACGGATTCGCTTATATCTGGCATTTTTCTTGTTTCAGGTAAATGCGATTCCGCGCTGCGGTAAAGTCGAATCGTTTCGGACGACTTTATGTGCAACGCATCAAAATGATCCGGATAGCGAAATGGATTATCCAAACCGTTCAATCGCCGCGCTGTAACTTTGCCGAAAGCCTTGCCCGGTAACGCTTTCCGCCCGGCGGCACGGGCCGGGGCTACGTTCGCCAGCCCGTGCCGCCCGCGTGCGTCGCGCCAAAAGCGGGCTGCGCACGGGGTGCGACAATCCGCCGCTATTGCGGTCGCACAACAAATGTGCTTGCTATCGTTTGCCGGTCTTCTAAAGTGAAAAACGCGGGTTCACGATCACCTTTAAACACATAGCTAACCCAGCCTGGTGCCCGCAAGCCTGGAGACAGAACATGATCAAGCGTACCGGTGTCCTTTTTGCCCTTGTCGGCGCATTTTGCGCTGTGTCGATTGCCCAGGCCGGCGGCGATTCGGCCGTCAAGCCGAAGCAGGAAATCCAGCTGACGAAGAACGCATGGGGCTGCCTGTCGAAAGACAATCTGGACTCCGTACTGAGTCACGAGCGCGACGGCAAGTCGCAGGCGAAGCAGCAGTACTTTGACGACTTCCGCTGCCTGTCGGTGCCGGAGGGCCAGCGCTTCCGCGTGGTATCGGTCGACCAGGGCGACGTGCAGTTCGTCAGCGCCGACAACAGCGACCAGCAAGGCCTCTGGACCGATTCGCGCTTCGTCAAGCAGTAACCGTCCACTCACCGCGCCGTCGCAGGACGCGCGAGCGCGCCGGCCCGACGGGCCGGCGGCGCGAATCGAACACGGCCCGGCCCATGCCGGGCCGTTGTGCTGTGGATCGCGCATGCCGCACGCCGGACGGCGCGCATTCGGTATCATCACGGCCCGACCGAACCGAATGCCCGCCCGGGCCGCATCCGCATGGCGCTGAAATCCACGATCTACAAAGCCGAACTGCAAATCGCCGACATGGATCGGCATTACTACGCCGATCACGCGCTGACGGTGGCGCGCCATCCGTCGGAAACCGACGACCGGATGATGGTGCGCATCGTCGCGTTCGCGCTGTTCGCGCACGAGCGGCTCGAATTCTGCAAGGGGCTGTCGGACGTCGACGAGCCCGATTTGTGGCAGAAAGACCTGACGGGCGCGATCGACGTATGGATCGAGGCCGGCCAGCCGGACGAACGGCGCATCTCGAAGGCGGCCGGCCGTGCCGGGCAGGTCACGGTGATCGCCTACGGCGGCAAGACGTCGGATATCTGGTGGCAGGGCGTGCGCAGCAAGGTCGAACGGCTGCGCAACGTGCAGGTGCTGTCGCTCGCCGACGGCGTCGCAGCCGCGCTCGGGCGGCTCGCGGAGCGCACGATGCGCCTGCAGTGCACGGTGCAGGACGGCGCCGCGTGGATCTCGAGCGCCGATCACGATCCGGTCGCGGTCGAGTGGACGGTGCTGAAGGCGCGCGCCGACGCGTGACGGCCCGCGCGCCGGCCGCGTTCAGCCGAGCGCGGCCGGCGGCCCCTTGAATTCGACCATGTTTCCTTCGGGATCGAACAGGTAGATCGACGGCCCGTAGCCGCCGGCGCCGTAGCGTTGCGCCGGCGCCTCCGGCCGCGCGCCATGCGCGGCGAAATGGGCGATCAGTGCGTCGGGGTCGAACGGCTCGACGCGCAGGCACAGGTGGTCGAGGTTGCGCCCGGTGCCGGGCGGGCCGCTGTCGGGGCGGTCGATCGGGCCGCCGACCGTCAGCAGGTCGATCAGCGCATCGCCGGCGCGCAACTGCACGAGGCCCAAGTCGGGCTGCTCCTTCTCCACATGGCAACCGACGGCGTCGCAGTAAAAGCGTGTCATCGCCGCCATGTCGGTCACGCGCAGCACGATGTGATCGATTCCGCGGATGGTGGGCTTCATGGGCGGGCACTCCTTCGCAAGTCGACGAGCATCGAGTGTAGACGCATCGCGCCTGCGCTGCCGGCCGGACCGCGGCACAATCGACGGACGAAAAAAAGCCCGTTCACGCAGAGCGGAACGGGCTTAATCCATATCAGGAGGAGACATGGAGGAGACAGTTCCAACTATACACACGGCGATGGTGCGACGCAATATTCCGATTGCAAAAAAACGTCAGGACGACGATTTGTCGCATCCGCACTGCAGCAAAATGATGACGCGACGATGACGAAAGCCACGCGGGAGCGGCCGTCGCGCGCGTTTCGTCGGATTTATTTTTAGTGATACGGCCCCGATTCATCGGCACGAATCACAGAGCAAGATTCAGGGCGCGACGGCATGTGCCGATGTCTAGAGTAGGCACCGTCTACACTAGAGAGTGCGAGGTTCAGATGAAAACCGCCTATCCGACCGACGAGGCCCGCTGGGCCGCCGTGACCGAACGCGATCCGCATGCGGATGGCGCGTTCTTCTATGCCGTCAGCACGACCGGCGTGTTCTGCCGCCCGACCTGCGCGTCGCGCCAGCCGCGCCGCGAGAACGTGTCCTTTTTCGCCGATCCGGCGGCCGCGCGCGCGGCCGGCTTCCGGCCCTGCAAGCGTTGCCAGCCGGAAGGGCTGCCGCGCGAGCTGGAAATCGTCAATCGCGCGTGCGCGGTGCTCGACGCGCACGCCGAGCGGCTCACGCTGCAGCAGTTGAGCGACGCGGTGCACGTGAGCCCGTTCCACCTGCAGCGGCTCTTCAAGCGCGTGGTCGGCGTGTCGCCGCGGCAGTACCAGGCCGCGCAGCGCGGCGCCGCGCTGCGGCAGGCGCTGCAAAGCGGGCAGCCGGTCACGCAGGCGGCCGTCGACGCGGGTTTCAACTCGCCGTCGCGGCTCTATGCGTCGGTGCCGCGCGAGTTGGGGATGGCGCCGTCGTCCTTCCGCCGCCAGGGTGCGGGCCTGCGGATCGACTACGCGACCGCGTCGACGTCGCTCGGCACGGTGCTCGTCGCCGCCACCGAACAGGGCATCTGCCGGATCGCGTTCGGCGACGACGCGGCGTCGCTCGTCGGCGAGCTGAAGGACGCGTTCGCGCGGGCCGAACTGGTCGAATCGCCGGCCCGGCTCGCGCCGTTCGTCACGCAGATCCGCGCGTACCTCGACGGCACGCGGCACGCATTCGATCTGCCGCTCGACATCGCGCCGACCGCGTTCCAGCAGCGCGTGTGGGAAGCGCTGACGCATATCCCGTACGGCGAAACGCGCAGTTATTCGGAGATCGCCGAGGCGCTCGGCTCGCCGCGCGCGGTGCGGGCGGTCGCGTCCGCGTGCGCGTCGAATCCGGTCGCGCTCGCGATCCCGTGCCACCGCGTCGTGCAAAAGGGCGGCGCGCTCGCCGGCTATCGCTGGGGCGTGCGCCGCAAGGCGACGCTGCTCGCGGCCGAGGCGCGTCATATCCACGACAACGACGAAGCCGAAGCCGAGACGGAGGGCAGTGCGGTTTGAGTATCGAGACGACAACGATCAAGACCCTCGCGAACGGCGGCCCAGTGCCGCCGTCCGCGCAGATGGAGCTGCGCTACAAGGCGCCGTACGACTGGGCGCGCGTGCTGCGCTTTTTCAGCGGGCGCGCGATTCCGGGCGTCGAGCAGGTCGCGGACGGCGTGTATCGCCGCATCGTCGATCTGCACGGCCTTGCCGGCCGGCTCACCGTCGCGAAACACCCGCGCAAGCATTGCCTGATCGCGACCGTCGAAGGGGCGCTCGCGCGTCACGTCGACGATGCATTCGCCGCACGTGTCGCGACGATGTTCGATCTCGGCGCCGATCCGGCCGCGATCGGCGGCGGGCTCGCGCGCGATCCGTGGTTCGCGCCGCTCGTCGCGGCCGCGCCGGGGCTGCGCGTGCCGGGCGCGTGGTCGGGGTTCGAGCTGGCCGTGCGCGCGATCGTCGGCCAGCAGGTGAGCGTGAAGGCCGCGACGACGATCGTCGGCCGGCTCGTCGAACGGGCCGGCGAACGCGTGATTCATGAAGACGACGGCGCGCCCGCATGGCGTTTCCCGACACCCGACGCGCTGGCCGCGTGCGATCTCGACAAGATCGGGATGCCCGGCAAGCGCGTGGCGGCGCTGACCGGCGTGGCGCGCGCGGTGGCGGCCGGCGACGTGCCGGTCGACCGCACGCATGCCGATCTCGCGACGCTGCGCAGCGCGTGGCTCGATCTGCCCGGCATCGGCCCGTGGACCGTCGAATACATCGCGATGCGCGCGTGGCGCGACCCGGACGCGTGGCCGGCATCCGATCTCGTGCTGATGCAGTCGATCGCCGCGCGCGACCCGGCGCTCGACCGGCTCACCAGCCAGAAGCGCCGCACCGAAGGCTGGCGGCCGTGGCGCGCGTATGCGGCGCTGCATCTGTGGAACGAAGTAGCCGACCGGGCGGGGGGCGCGCGCGGCGGGTAAGCGCGGCGGCCCGCCACCGGGCGCGACCGCAACGCGGCCGGGCTGCAACCCGTTGCGCACACGGCGCCGGCATGCGGCAAGCGCCGGCGTGACGCGCCGCGTCATGGCGAGTTCGCGCGTCCGGCATCGGCCGGACGTCGCGCGTGCGATGCGTGCGCACGCGTCGTTTCGCGATCATGCGGCGGCGAGGTTGCACCTGTCGCCATCCGTTCGTCGTTCGCGTTCCGTCCGACGAATGGCGCCGGCCGGCGTGCCGATCGGCGTCGTCCGGAACCGGCGATACCGGCCGGGACAGCCGTGCCCGGCCCGTCCGACGGCCCGCTCAGGCCCGCGCGCCGTGCCCGCGGCCACCTCAAGCGCGGGTTCCGGCGAGATGTTAAAGTGCCCGCTACCAACGAAGCGACCAACAATCCAGCCGGCCGCGCGCGGCGTTCTGCGCGCGGCCGTCACGCACTTGCGTCTCCATGTCGAACACCATGACTCACCGCCAGTCCGAACTGCTGCTGAATCGCCTCGACGCGCTGAGCTCGGGCCCGACGCGGCAGCATCTGCCCGACGGCCTGCGCGGCATCGAAAAGGAAAGCCTGCGCGTGACGCGCGACGGGATGATCGCGTTCACGCCGCATCCGCGCGCGCTCGGTTCGGCGCTCACGCATCCGGCGCTGACGACCGACTATTCCGAAGCGCTGATCGAACTGATCACGCCCGCGGAGCGCGACGCCGCGCTCACGCTCGAACGCCTCGACGATCTGCATCGCTACGTCTATGCATCGCTCGGCGACGAGATGCTGTGGAGCGACTCGATGCCCGGCCTGCTGCCGGCCGACGACCAGATCCCGATCGCCGACTACGGCACGTCGAACATCGGCCGTTTGAAGACGGTGTACCGGCGCGGCCTCGCGTATCGCTACGGCCGCACGATGCAGTGCATCGCCGGCATCCACTACAACTACTCGCTGCACGAGGAAGTGTGGCGGCGCCTGCATGCGGAAGAAGGATCGACGGCCACGCTCGTCGATTACCAGTCGGAACGCTATCTCGCGCTGATCCGCAACTTCCGCCGCCGCAGCTGGCTGCTGATGTACCTGTTCGGCGCGTCGCCCGTGCTCGACACGAAGTTCCTGCGCGGCAAGCCGCACGCGCTCGACACGTTCGACGCCGATACGCTGTACCGGCCGTATGCGACCAGCCTGCGGATGAGCGATCTCGGCTACTCGAACACGACGGCCCAGGCCGCGCTGCACGTCGACTACAACACGCTGCCCGGCTATCTCGACGCGCTGTCGAAGGCCGTCAGCGAGCCGTATCCGGCGTACGAGGCGATCGGCACGCATCGCGACGGCGAGTGGATCCAGATCAACACGAACGTGCTGCAGATCGAGAACGAGTTCTACTCGACGATCCGGCCGAAGCGCGTCACGTATTCGGGCGAGCGGCCGCTGCATGCGCTCGCGTCGCGCGGCGTGCAGTACATCGAAGTGCGCTGTCTCGACATCGATCCGTTCGAACCGACCGGCATCGCACTGGAGACCGCGCGCTTCCTCGATGCGTTCCTGCTCGCCTGCGCGCTCGACGAAAGCGCGCCGCTCGACTGCGACGCGTACAAGGAAGCGAATGCGAACTTCGGCAGCGTGACGCTGGATGGCCGCAAGCCGGGACTCACGCTGGTGCGCGACGGCCAGCCGGTTACGCTGCAGGCGTGGGCGGACGCGCTGATGGCCGATATCGACATCGTCGGCCGCCGTCTCGACGACATTCGCGGCGGCGACGAGCATGCGCGCGCGATTGCCGCGCAACGCGAGAAGCTCGCCGATCCGGAGCACACGCCGTCCGCGCGCGTGCTGCGCACGATGCGCGAGAACGGTCAGTCGTTCCTCGCGTTCGCGCTCGCTCAAAGCGAAGCGCATGCCGCGCATTTCCGCGCGCATCCGCCGTCGGCCGACACGCTGCGCGCCGAGCAGGCGCTCGCCGCGAAGTCGCTGGCCGAGCAGGCCGAGCTCGAAGCGAAGGAGGCCGGATCGTTCGACGCGTTCGTCGCCGCCTATCGCGCCTATACGCTGAACCGCTTCAGCGTGTGACGATCGCGCAAGCGGCCGGCGCACGGTGCGCCGCGCCGCGATGCGAGTGCGGTCCGGTTCCGTCGGTGATCAGTGATGGGCGTACGTGCCGCGATCGACCGCATGCGGCAGCGCCGGCCCGGCCGATTCCGCGTTGGCCCGGCCGTCGCTGCCGTAACCGGCGGCGTCGCCCTCGCCGCGCGCCTGCGCCGCACGTTGCATGACCGCCTGCATGTTCCGCGGAAAGTCGGGACTGCTTGCGAGGCTCGTCCGGTAGCCGGCGGCCTGCAGTTCCGCGAGTTCCTGGCGGACCTGCGCGTGCGTGAGCGTCGACGCAGCTTGCGCGTGAGCGGCGAACGCCGCGCCGATCAGCGCGAATGCGCATGCCGCGTGTTTCATTTTCATCATCGTGTTTGCTCCGTGAGGTTCCGGTGCCGCGCCATCGCCGGCGCGGCCGGAAACGATGCAGCCAGTCTAGGCTTCGGACGCCAAACGAAACATCCTCGCGGCTGGCAGTCACCTTTTCCGGTCGCGCAATATTGCGCGGGTGCCGGCATCGCGCGGCCACCGGCGAGCCGGCTGCGACGGGTTTTCTGTCGAACGCGACAGCAGCACGCCATCTGCCGGCCATCGTGCGGCGGCGGTCCGCACGGGCTCGCCCGCATCGGGCTTCTCCCCCCTTGTACAAGCGCGTCGCGCCTCCTAACCTCTTTTAAGCGACCGATCGGTTGGCCGCGCAACGTCGTTGCGTACGCAAGCGCCCGATCGCGGTCGCGACTGCAGGACATCGACTTGTACCGAGCCCGGCGCATCGACATGCGAACCCGGGCCGGCCGCACAAGGCATGGGACCCGAGTACGCGCCGAAGCGCCCACTCGGGTCGACATCTGGAGACACGATGAATCCCACCGACGCCCTACCGCCCGGCATCGTCTTCGCGCAACCGTTGACGCCGGTCGCCCACTCGCTGCTCCTGTCGTTCCTCGTCGCGACGATCCCGATCGCGGTCGCGCTGATCGCGCTCGGCGTGCTGCGCCGCCCCGCGTGGCAGGCGTCGCTCGCGGGGCTCGTCGCGGGCCTCGCGGTCGCGATCGGCGCGTGGGGGATGCCGGCCGGGCTCGCGTTCAACGCGGTCGGCGCCGGCATGGCGCTCGCGGTCGTGCCGGTGATGTGGATCGTCTTCAACGCGCTGCTGCTGTACAACATCGCGGTGAAGTCGGGCCGCTTCGACCAGTTCCGGCAGTGGATGCTCGACAACCTGCCCGACGACCGCCGCCTCGTGCTGCTCGTCGTCGCGTTCTCGTTCGGCTGTCTGCTCGAAGGGATTTCCGGGTTCGGCACGCCGGTCGCGATCACGAGCGCGCTGCTGATCGCGCTCGGCTTCCCCGCGCTCGAAGCGCTCACCTATACGCTGCTGTTCAACACGGCGCCGGTCGCGTTCGGCGCGCTCGGCGTGCCGATCACCGTGCTCGGCGCGGTCACGTCGCTGCCGCCCGCGACGCTCGCGCAGATGGTCGGCCGCCAGTTGCCGTTCTTCGCGCTGCTGCTGCCGTTCTACGTGGTCGGCGCATACGGCGGCTTGCGCTCGATCGCGAAGCTGTGGCCCGCGCTGCTCGTGTCCGGCGGCAGCTTCGCGATCGCGCAGTTCGTCACGTCGAACTTCCTCGGCTACCAGCTCACCGACGTGCTGTCGTCGCTCTCGTCGCTGATCGTGACGATCGGCTTCCTGCAGCTGTGGAAGCCGCAGCCCGATCCGCAATACGCGCTCGCGCGCAGCGTGCCGGCCGCGGCCGGCGCCGCGCGCGCGGGCTTCGGCGGCTGGCTGCCGTGGCTCGTCGTGTCGGTGGTCGTGATCGTCTGGGTGCACGCGAACATCGCGGCGATCGGCGACGTGAAGATCAAGTGGCCGGGGCTGCACAACGCCGTGTACGTGTCGCTGTACCACAAGCCGTATGCGGCGATCTGGGATTTCCAGCCGCTCGGCACCGGCACCGCGATCCTCGTGTCGGCGATCGTCACGGCCGCGCTGACGCGCACCGGCCCCGGCGCGTTTGTCGAATGCGTGGTGAAGACGTGGCGGCAGACGTGGATCGCGATCGTCACGGTGATGATGATCGTCGGGCTCGCGTACCTGCTGAACTACTCGGGCATCAGCTACACGCTCGGCACCGGCGTCGCGTCGACGGGCGCGCTGTTCCCGCTGGTGTCGGCGTCGCTCGGCTGGATCGCCGTGTTCCTGTCCGGCAGCGACACGTCGGGCAACGCGCTGTTCGGCAACCTGCAGGTCGTCGCCGCCCGGCAGCTCGGCCTCGATCCGGTGCTGATGGCCGCGACCAACTCGTCGGGCGGCGTGATGGGCAAGATGATCTCGCCGCAGAACATCGCGACGGGCGTGTCGACGACGGACCTGAAAGGGCAGGAAGGCGTCGTGTTCGCGCGCACCTTCTGGCACAGCGTGATCCTCACGCTATTGCTCGGCGTGCTGGTGTTCCTGCAGCAGCACGTGCTGACATGGATGATTCCGGCGCTGCCGAAGTGACGCGCGGCGCCACGACAGAAGGAAGGCACGAGGAAAGCAACGAGGGAAGGCGCGGGAAAAGCGCCACGTAGTGTGCGGAAGCGGCGAACGCGCGGCGGCTCAGCGCGCGTTCGGCCGCCGCATCGTTCGTCCGGGTTCAACCGCATCGACCGCGTCGGCCGCTTCGCCGTCGTCCGGCAGGATGCACGCGAGGAACGCGTCGATCGCGGGGCTCTGGCGGCGCGCTTTCAGGTAGTACACGTATTCGTCGATCGTCGTATCGACGCCGCGCAGCGCGATCACGCGCAGGTCGGGATGGCGCTCGGCCTCGCCGCGCGGAAACAGGCTGCCGCCCACTCCATGCAGGATCGCCTCGCGAATCGCTTCGCGGCTGCCGATCTCGGCGACCGAGGCGGCCGCGACGCCGGCCGTTGCGAGGATCGTCTCCGTGCAGCGGCGCGTGACCGAGCCTTCCTCGCGGATCAGCAGCCGCACGTCGGCGAGCTGCGCCGGGTCGATCGCATCGAACCGCGCGAGCGGATGACGGCGGTGCACGACGAGCACCAGCGGATCGGTCGAGATCACCTTGCGCTCGAGGCCGTCGGCGTCGTTGCGCTGCGACGAGACCGCGAGATCGATGCGGAACTCCTGCAGCGCCTGCAGGATTTCCTCGGAGTTGCCGATCCGGCATGTCAGCGCGATCGACGGATGCGCGCTCGAGAAGCGGCCGACCGCGTCCATGATGTAGTAGGGGCCCGTCGCGCCGATCCGCAGGTGACCTTCGAACAGGCCGCCGACGTTGCGCAGCATGATGTCGGCCTGCGCCTCGAGCGCGATCATCTTCTCGACGAGCGGCAGCAGCTCGATGCCCGTCTCGGTCACTTCGAGCTTGCGGCCGCTGCGGTAGAACAGCTCGACGCCGTACAACTGCTCGACCTGCCGGATCTGCGCGGCAATCGTCGGCTGGCTCACGCCGAGGTGGCGCGCGGCGCGCGTGATGCTGCCCTGCCGGACGGTCGCATGGAACGCCTTCAGCTGATCGAACACGTGTCGGCTTCTCCCCCCTCTTCATCGCGCGTCAGCGTAGCGTACGCATGTGTCGACCGCATGAAAGGCGCGTCATGTGCGGCTTCGAAAAAAAGCTGGGGATGAGCACAAGAAACCTGCGGGAACCGGTCACGGCCGGGACATGCCGGTGCGGGGTAATAACGGCGACGCAGAAACGCCGGCCCCGCTCGCCCGGCGACCCCACCCACGACCACAAGGCTCTCTTCATGTCCTCGAACAATCGACGCGATTTCCTGCGCCTCGCCGCGCAGTCGGCCGGCGCGATGGCCGCCTATGCGGGCTTCCCGCCCGCGATCCGCAATGCGCTGGCGATGCCGGCCGCCTATCGCACCGGCACGATCCGCGACGTCGAGCACGTCGTGATCTTCATGCAGGAAAACCGTTCGTTCGACCATTACTTCGGCGGGCTGCGCGGCGTGCGCGGCTTCAACGACCCCCGTCCGCACCTGCTGCCGAACGGCGCGCCGGTGTGGCAGCAACCGCCGGCGTCGGTGTTCACGAAGAACTACCATTCGCGCGGGCTCGATCCGTCGGCGCCGTACGTGCTGCCGTTCTATCTCGATCCGAAGCAGACGACCGAATTCCAGCCGGGCACCAACCACGGCTGGAGCAGCGGCCACCTCGCCTGGAACAACGGCCAGTGGGATCAGTGGGTGAACCAGAAGCAGGACGTGCTGACGATGGGCTACCTGAAGCGCCAGGATCTCACGTACCACTACGCGCTGGCCGACGCGTTCACGATCTGCGATTCGTACTTCTGCTCGGCGCACGCGGACACCGCGCCGAACCGCATCTACCTGTGGACCGGCACGGTCGACTCGCGCAACGTCTACGGCAGCGCGCCGAACGGCCCGGGCATCGGCGAGCGCAACGACGTGAACGGCTACACGTGGACGACCTACGCCGAACGCCTGGAGGACGCGAAGATCAGCTGGAAGGTGTACCAGGGCGGCACCGGCATCCCGGGCGACCCGACCGACAACTACACCGACAACTCGCTGATGTTCTTCAAGCGCTTCCAGGTGAAGGAAGGCGCGAGCGGCCCGCTGGTCGACAAGGGCGCGTCGAACCACACGCTCGCCGAACTGAAGGCCGACGTGCAGGCCAACCGCTTGCCGCAGGTGTCGTGGATCGTGTCGCCGTACAAGTACAGCGAGCACCCGCAGGCGTCGCCGACCGACGGCGCGTTCTACATCAACATGGTGCTCGAGGCGCTGACGTCGAACCCCGAGGTGTGGGCGAAGACGGTGTTCATCCTCAACTACGACGAGAACGACGGGCTGTTCGACCACGTCGTGCCGCCGGTGCCGCCGGTCACGAGCGGCGTGGGCGGCCAGGGCATCGTGTCGTCGAACCTGCTGTCGAACCTCGGCGACGAGCTGCTCGACCTGAACAAGTACCCGGGCGAGATGAGCCCGCTCGTGCCGGGCGCCGATCCGGGCGGCATCCAGCCGATCGGCCTCGGGCCGCGCGTGCCGCTGATCATCATCTCGCCGTGGACGAAGGGCGGCTGGGTCTGCTCGGAGACGTTCGACCATACGTCGGTGCTGCGTTTCCTCGAAGCGCGTTTCGGCGTGAAGGAGCCGAACATCAGCGCGTGGCGCCGGTCGATCTGCGGCGATCTCACGTCGGCGTTCGACTTTTCCGCGCGCCCCGACACGCGCACGGTGAGCTTCACGGTGCCGCAGCACATCGCGACGGCCGGCCAGGCGTACCAGGTGCCCGCGCAGCAGTCGATGCCGGCGCAGGAACCCGGCACGCGTCCGGCGCGTGCGCTGCCGTACGAGCTGTTCGTGCACAGCCGCGTGGGCGCGCACGACGATACCGTGTCGCTCGACTTCGCGAACACCGGCGACGCCGGTGCCGCGTTCTACGTGTACGACCGGCGCAACCCGGCGACGCCGCCGCGCCGCTACGCGGTGTCCGCGCACGACCGCTTCGTCGATACGTGGAGCACGTCGGCCGCGCGCGGCGAGTACCATCTGGCCGCCTACGGCCCGAACGGCTATCTGTGCGAGTTCCAGGGCAACACGCGGCTCGCCGCGGACGGCCGCCACGCGAACCCCGAAGCGAAGATCGGCTACGACGTGCGCAACCGTCACGTGTACCTGCAGTTGCGCAACAGCGGGCGCGCGACCTGCCGCGTGACGGTCGACAACGCGTACAGCCATGCGCAGGCGCGCACCTACACGCTGGAGCCGGGCGAGCGCGTCGAAGGGCACTTCGAGCTGTCGTCGAGCCACGGCTGGTACGATCTGACGATCACCGCGACCACGCTGCGCGGCGGCGACGACAAGGTCGTGCGCCGCTTCGCGGGCCACGTCGAGACGGGCCGGCCGAGCCACAGCGATCCGGGGCCGGTGAAGCGCACGGCCTGACGGCTGCGCCGGCGTCGCGCGAAGCGGGGCGGTTCCCCGCAGCGCGCGAGCGCCGCGTGCCGGTTGCATGCCGGCCGGGGTCCGGCCGTGTGCGGGCACGCGGGATTGGCTTTTGGAAACTGAAAACTGTTGACAATATGCCGGGGCGAGGGTATACAAGGATCATTCGCCGATATGGCGCCGTCGTTTCACCCCAGCCCGCTGCCCCGACCATGACTGCCCCGAACGCGCTCAGCGCCATCGAACTCCTGCAAAGCCAGTCGCTCGCGATGATCGTCCAGGACATGCTCGAGCGCGCGATCGTCTCCGGCGAATACGCACCGGGCGAGAAGCTCAACGAAGTCGAGATCGCGACCAGGCTGAACGTGTCGCGCGGCCCGGTGCGCGAAGCGTTCCGCGCGCTCGAGCAGGCCGGCCTGCTGCGCAACGAGAAGAACCGCGGCGTGACCGTGCGCGTCGTGCCGCTGCGCGAGGCCGAGGAGATCTACGAAGTGCGCGCGATGCTCGACGAATCGGTCGCGCGCGCGCTCGCGAAGCGTATCTCGCCCGACACGCTGAAGGTGCTGAAGGGCATCATCCAGTCGATGAAGGACGCCGCGAAGGCGCACGACGTCACGCGCTACACCGAGCTGAACGTGCAGTTCCACGACGCGATGGTCGTCGGCGTCGGCAATACGCATCTCACCGATACCTACCGGCGGCTCGTGCGCCAGCTCGGCCTGCTGCGTCAGGCGGCGATCGAGGCCGAGGAGGATGCGATCGCCGTGTCGGCGGCCGAGCACGACAAGATCGTGCAGGCGCTCGCGGCCGGCGACGAGGAAAAGGCCGTCGCGCTCGTGCGCGAGCACGTCGCGCACGGCCTCGCGCGGATGCGCCGCACGCACGAGCAGGGGCTGCCTGCGGCGGGCAAGGCGGCGCGGGAGAAGGCTGGCGCATAAGCGTCGGCGACGTTCGCGCGGGCTGCCGCGCATCGGCAAAGGGACGCGTCGCCGCGTCCCTTTTTCGTTGCGCGTTCGGGCCGACGCATCGTCACGCCTTGTCGGCCTTCCCCGCCGCGCTCGCAAATTTCGCGAGCCACGTATCGACGACCGACGGCTGCCGGTTCTCGTCTTCCGCGCGTTCCTTGCGGCGAATCGCGTTGCGCACGACGTGCGCGCCGACGTAGCGGATCGGCTCCGGCGGAAAATGGCCGAGCGGGCCGCGCACGAGCGGGCTGCGCGTCCACGCGTTGTCGAGGCCGAGCACGAGCGACGACAGGATCTGCCCGCCCATGTAGGTCGGCCCGACGCCGTTGCCCGAATAACCGAACCCGTAGAACACGTTCGGCGCGCCGTCGAGGCGGCCGAAGAACGGGAAGCCCGTGACCGAACGATCCGACGGCCCGTTCCAGCTTGCCGTGATCGGCACGTCCGCCAGCGACGGGAAAAACGCGCGCAGGCTCCGTGTGAGCTGCGCCTCGTAAGGCGAGCGGCGGTCGAACACCGGCGCGATGCGGCTGCGCCACGAGAACGTGTTGCCGCCCTTGCCGAGCATCAGTCGCCCATCGGCCGTCGTGCGGTAGTAATAGACGAAGATCCGCGAATCGAGCACCGACACGCCGTCCACGAGCCCGGTCCGCTCGAGCAGCTCGGGGCATTTCTCGGTGATCACCATGTCGCTCGACACGACCGCGATCGTGCGTTCGAACTGCGGGAAACGGCTCGCCATCCACGCATTGATCGCGAACACGAGCTTGCCCGCCGTGACGCTGCCGGACGGCGTACGCACGACGGCCGGCTGGCCGGGCGTGAAGTCGAGCATCGGCGTGCGTTCGTAGATGCGGATGCCCATCGCGCGCGCGACGCGGCGCAGCCCGCGTACGAGCTTGCCGGGATGCACGGTCGCGGCGATCGGCGAGTAGACACCGTCGAGATTGCGCGCGGAGCCCGAGCGGCGCGCGACTTCGGCGGGCGGCAGCGGCTCGTAGCTGTGGATGCCGCACGCGGCGAGTGCGTCGAGCACCGGCGCGAGCGTGCCGACCTGCGCGCGTGACGTCGCGGTGTACAGCGTGCCGTCGAGCCGCAATTCGGCATCGACGTCGTGCGCGCGGCAGAAATCGGCGATGTGCTGCACCGCCGCTTCCGACGCCTTCACGAGCCGGATCGCCTCGGCTTCGCCGAACAGACGCCGCAGCGTCAGGAATTTCGCGGACCAGGTGAGCAGGCAGCCGCCGTTGCGCCCGCTCGCGCCGGCGCCGCACAGGTCGGCTTCGAGGATCGCGATGTCGAGCGCGGGGTGCTGCTGCTTCGCCTGGATCGCGGTCCAGAGGCCCGTGAAGCCGCCGCCGACGATGCACACGTCGGCCTGCGTCGCGCCTTGCAGCGCGGGGGCGAGATCGCCGTCGTTGAACAGCGCTTGTTCGATCCAGAAGGGTCGCATCGGAAGGTTCGTCGATAAGGGGCCGTGCGCCGCACGGCCGGGAAAAACGGGCGGCCGCATGCGCGTGCGCACGCGGCCGGGTGCCTCGCGTCACCTCGTCATGCCGCCGCTTCGGCCGATACGCGGCGCACGCCCATCGCTTTCAGCGTGTCGGCAATGGCCGCGACGGCGCCCGGAATCCCGGCTTCGCCGAAATGGCCGATGCAGCCGACGCGGAACGTCTCCACTTCGGTCAGCTTGCCCGGATACAGAATGTAGCCGCGCTTTTTGACCTCCTGATAAAACCGCTTGAAATCGTAGTTCGGGTCGTCCGGCGCATGGAACGTGACGATGATCGGCGCCTGGATCGCCGGATCGAGGAACGGCCGGAAGCCGAGCGCGCGCATCCCGTCGATCAGCGCGCGAGTGTTGCGCTGGTAGCGGCCGCCGCGCGCGGCGAGCCCGCCTTCGTCGACGTATTGCGCGACGGCCGCGTCGAGCGCGGCGACCACGTGCGTCGGCGGCGTGAAGCGCCACTGCGTCGTGCGCTGCATGTAGACCCACTGGTCGTACAGGTCCATCGCGAGCGAGTGGCTGTTGCCTTCGCTGCGTTCGAGCGCGCTGCGCTTCGCGATCACGAAGCCGAGCCCCGGCACGCCTTCGAGACACTTGCCGGACGCCGCGATCACCGCGTCGAACGGCGTCGTGCGCGCGTCGATGTCGATCGCGCCGAACGAGCTCATCGCGTCGACGATCAGCGCGCGCCCGTGTCGGGCGACGACCTGCGCGATCTCGTGCAGCGGGTTCAGCACGCCGGCACCCGTTTCGCAATGCACGAGCGCGACGTGCGTGATCGACCGATCGGCCGCCAGCGCGCGCTCGACGTCGGCCGGATCGACGCGGCGATCCTCGCGGTAGTCGATCGTCGTCAGCCGGCGGCCGAGCACGCGGCAGATCTTCGCGAGGCGCTGGCAGTACGCGCCGTTGTTCGGCACCAGCACGTGGCCGTCGCGCGGCACGAGCGTGCCGATCGCCGCCTCGACCGAGAACGTGCCGCTGCCCTGCAGCGGCACGCATTCGTGCGTGCCCTCGCCGTGCACGATCTGCAGCAGCCGTTCGCGCAGCCGCGCGGTGATCGCGTTGAAGTCGCCGTCCCACGAACCCCAGTCGCGCAGCATCGCGTCGCGCGTGCGGTCGGAGGTCGTCAGGGGGCCGGGGGTGAGCAGGATGGGCTGGGCGGCGAGCGTCATGGTGTCTCCTTGATGAAGTCGGGACGTCACGGGAATGCGGCGGGAACTCAACGGCGATGCGGATGGCGCCACGCCTGCGTACGGCGCAGCAGGCGATGCGAGATGCACGCGAACAGCACGCATGCGAACGACGAGGTCGCGAGCACGAGCGTGGCCATCGCGGCGGCCGGGCCCATCTGGCCCGCGTCGTCGAGGTTCAGGATCGCGACCGATGCGGGCTGCGTGTCCGGCGAGTACAGGAACGCGACGGCCGACACCGTCGTCATCCCGTTGACGAACAGGTAGCGCGCGATCAGCAGGATCGCGGGCAGGCACACGGGCACCGTCACGCGCAGGAAGGTCTTGTAGAACGGCACCTTCAGCGATGCGGATACGGCCTCGAACTCGCCGTCGATCTGCCTGAGCGCCGTGACGGCGGTGAGGTGGCTCGACGCGTAGTAGTGGACGACCGTGACGATCGCGAGCAGCCACAGCGATCCGTACAGCCCGTTCAGCGGATTGCCGGGCGCGTTGAACAGGAAGATGTAGCTGATGCCGAGCACGAGCCCCGGCACGCCCATCGGCAAGATCGCGCACAGGCTGATGAAGCCGCGCAGCCAGCGCGCGCCGCGGGTCTTCTCGATCAGGTACGCGGCGCCGAACACGACGATCGTGCCGCCGAGGGCCACCGTCGCGGCCATCCGCAAGCTGTTCTTGTACGCGTCGAAGATGCCGGCCGCGATCAATCCCATCCGGTAGTGCTGCAGCCCGAGACTCATCTGGTACGGCCAGAACTTCACGAACGACGCGAACACCGAGATGCCGACCACCGCGACGAAGAACGCGCACACGAGCGCGCAGTACGCGAGCATCGCGGCGTCGAAGCCGCGCGACGGCTTCGGCTGGTACGGCGTCGAGCGCGCGCCGAGCTGCGACTGCTGGCGACGGCGGACGAAGAAGTCGATGCCGAACGCGACCAGCGCCGGGCACAGCAGCATCAGGCTCACCACCGCGCTGCGGTTGAAGTCCTGCAACCCGATGATCAGCTTGTAGATGTCGGTCGACAGCACGTTGTACGAGCCGCCGATCACGACCGGCACGCCGAAGTCGTTGATGCACATCGTGAACGCGACCATCGTCGCGCTGATCAGCCCGTACTTCGCGCCGGGCAGCGTGATCGTGAAGAACTTGCGCATGCGACCCGTGCCCATCGCGTCGGCGGCCTCGTAGAGCCGGCCGTCCGCGAGCGACAGCGCGGTGACGAGGATCATCAGCACGTGCGGGAACGACGCGTACACCATGCTCAGCACGATGCCCGGCAGCCCGTAGATCGAATGGCCGTGCAGCAGCGGCTTGAGCAGCCCCGCGTTGCCGAACCAGTAGATGAACGACACGGCCGACAGCAGCGTCGGCGCGAGCAGCGGCAGCAGCGCGATCGTGCGCGCGGCGTTCTTCAGCGGCATGCACGAGCGCGTCAGCGCATACGCGAACGTGAACGCCATCGGCACGACGATCGCCGTGACGAGCGCGCCGACCGTCAGCGAATGCAGCATCGAGCGCAGCACGCCGCTGTCCTCGAGATACTCGACGAAGTTGCGCACGCCGACGAAACGGCCGTCGGCGTCGACGAAGCATTTCTGCACGACGAGCGCGAGCGGCAGCAGCAGGAACAGCGACATCAGCGCGGCCATCGCGACCAGCGCGAGCTGAGCGATGCGATCGTGCCAGTGCGTGATCTGTCGCATGTCGGCGGGGGCGGACGCGCCGCGGCGGCGCTCGGTCAGGACGGTGCTCATTGCAGTCGCTCCTTCGCGCACGGGAACACGCGGACATGCTCGCGATCGAGCGCGAGGTCGATGCGCGCACCGGCCTGCACGCCGGTGCGGTCGACGTCGCGATACGACAGGTCGGCGACGATCTCCTGGCCGTCGAGCCCGTCGATCCGGAAGCTCACGCGGCAGAACGCGCCGAGGAATTCGAGCTTCTCGACGCGGCCGGCCAGCACGTTGTCGGGCGTCTCGCCCGGCACGCGGATGCGCAGGTCCTCGGGCCGCACGTAGACCGACACCGCCGCGCCCTGCGCGGGGCGGGCCCCGCCATGGCGGCAATCGAGGCCGACCGCGCCCGCGCGCAGCGTGCCGTCGTGCGCGACTTCGGCGGGAATCGTGTTGACGCGACCGATGAAGTCCGCGACGAAGGGTGATGCCGGCTGACGGTAGATTTCGAGCGGCGTGCCGATCTGTTCGATCACGCCGTGGTTCATCACGACGATGCGATCGGCCATCGACAACGCTTCTTCCTGGTCGTGCGTGACCATGATCGTCGTCACGCCGAGCCGCTGCTGCAGCGCGCGAATCTCCTGGCGCAACCGCACGCGCACGCGCGCGTCGAGCGCCGACAGCGGCTCGTCGAGCAGCAGCAGGCCGGGCGACGTGGCGAGCGCACGCGCGAGCGCGATGCGCTGCTGCTGGCCGCCGGACAACTGGCCCGGATGCTTGCGATGGCTGTCGGGCAGGCCGACCAGCGCGAGCAGCGTGTGCACGCGCTCGTGGATCGCGTCGCGCTTCATCTTCCGGTTCACGAGCCCGTACGCGACGTTGTCGTACACGGTGAGGTTCGGGAACAGCGCATACGACTGGAACACGATCCCGTAGTCGCGTAGTTGCGGCGGCAGCCGCGAGATGTCGCGGCCGTCCTGCATGATGTGGCCGGCGTTCTGCGTCTCGAGCCCCGCGATGATCCGCAGCAGCGTGGTCTTCCCGCAGCCGGACGGCCCGAGGAAGCAGATCATCTCGCCCTTCATCACGTTCAGGTCGATGTCGGTGAGGACCTGCGTGTCGTTGTACCGCTTCTCGATGCGTTCCACGCTCAGATAAGGTGCCATGCGCGCCTCCTTGGAGGGGCGGCCCGGGGGCCGGATTCGACGACGGAAAGGGGAAGGCGGGGCGGCGCGCGGCGCGGCCCCGCAGCGGGTCGCGGCGTTATTGCTGCGCTTTCGCCCCGTAACGCTTCTGCCACGTATCGAGGATCGACTGGCGGTTCTTCGCCGACCACACGAAGTCGTTCTTCACGAGCAGGTCCGGGTAGTTGTCGGGGATGCCGGCCAGCTTGTGCGCCACGCCCGGATACGCGACGATCGCCCACCAGCGCGCGGTGATCTGGTTCGCTTCCTTGCTCGCCATGAAGTCGGCGAGCTTCTTCGCGGCGTCGGGCTGTTTCGTCGTCTTCATGATCGCCGTGCCTTCCATGTCCCAGCCGAGCCCTTCCTTCGGGAACACGAGATCGATCGGCGCGCCCTGCGCCTGCAGTTCGTGGCCGCGGAACTCGAACGAGATGCCGATCGGGAATTCGCCGGTGCCCGCGAGCGTGCACGGCTTCGAGCCCGAGTGCACGTACTGCGCGACGTTCTTGTCGAGCGCGTCCATGAATTTCCAGCCTTTGTCGTCGCCGAAGGTCTGCAGCCACGCGGTCACGTCGAGGTAGCCGGTGCCCGACGACACCGGGCTCGGCATCAGGATCGCGCCTTTGTAGACCGGCTTCGTCAGGTCTTCCCACGACGTCGGCTTCGGGATGTTCTTCGCTTGCGCGGCGACGCGGTTGTAGCAGATCGTCGCGCCCCACACGTCCATGCCGACCCAGTGCGGCGGCGTGTTCGCGTCGCTGTACTTGCGCGTGAGCTGGTCGAAGCCCTTCGGCGCGTACGGCATCAGCATGCCTTGCAGGTCGAGCAGCGTGAGGCTCGACGCGGCGAGGCCGAGCACGACGTCCGCGCGCGGGTTGTTCTTCTCCGCGAGCAGCTTCGCGGTGACCGAGCCGGTCGAGTCGCGCACCCAGCGGATCTCGATATCGGGGTTCGCCTTCTCGAACGCGTCCTTGTAGGGCTTCATCGCCTCGTCTTCCAGCGCGGTGTAGACGAGCAGCGACGTCTTCGCGTGCGCCGCCTGGGCGGCGCCGAGCGCGACGGCCACGGCCAGCGCGACACGGGCCGCGCCCGTCGCCCATGCATCGAAACGCTTGTGTACCGGCACTTCGTTCATCTTCAGACCCCTTGACTGTAGCGCCGCGGCACGCGGCGGATGAGTGGAGACCAGCCCTCTTGCTGCACCGTTGTTTTGCTTTCTGTTCTCTGCATGTTGTTGACAATCTACAAATCATCAATTTTAATGTCAAGCATGGAAAACACCTCCCTTCGGCGCGGCGCGGGCGCCGACGGCTCACCCCTTCGACCTGAAAGGAATGAACGTCATGTCTGAAACGCCTGTATCCGTGGAAGTGAACGGCCGCCGCTACAACTGGATGAGCCGGCCCGTGGTGGTCGTCTGCGTCGATGGCTGCGCATACGAATATCTGGAAGAAGCCGCCGAGGCCGGCGTCGCGCCGTTCCTGCGCACGCTGCTGAAGCCCGGCACGGCGCTCAAGGGCGAATGCGTGGTGCCGAGCTTCACGAACCCGAACAACCTGTCGATTGTCACCGGCGTGCCGCCGGCGATCCACGGGATAAGCGGCAATTACTTCTACGATCGCGACACCGGCGCCGAGGTGTTGATGAACGATCCGAAATACCTGGTCGCGCCCACCGTGCTCGCGACCTTCGCCGAACAGGGCGCGCGCGTCGCGGTCGTCACCGCGAAGGACAAGCTGCGCCGCCTGCTCGGCAAGGGGCTGAAGGGCATCTGCTTCTCGTCGGAGAAGGCCGACGAAGCGAGCATCGAGGAAAACGGCATCGACAACGTGCTCGAGCTGGTCGGCAAGCCGGTGCCGAGCGTGTACAGCGCGGACCTGTCGGAGTTCGTGTTCGCCGCCGGCGTGCGCCTGCTCGAGACGCGCCCGATCGACCTGATGTACCTGTCGACCACCGACTACGTGCAGCACAAGTGCGCACCCGGCACGCCCGGCGCGAACGCGTTCTACGCGATGATGGACACGTACCTGCAGCGCCTCGACGAACTCGGCGCGATCGTCGCGATCACGGCCGACCACGGGATGAACGCGAAGCACGACGACGAGACCGGCGAGCCGAACGTGATCTACCTGCAGGAACTGTTCGACGACTGGCTCGGCCACGATGCGGCGCGCGTGATCCTGCCGATCACCGATCCGTACGTCGTGCACCACGGTGCGCTCGGTTCGTTCGCGACCGTCTACGTGCCGGCGACGGCCGATGCCGATGCGCTGCGCGCGCGGCTCGCCGCGGTCGACGGCATCGAGGTCGTGCTGACGGGCGCCGAAGGCTGCGCGCGCTTCGAGCTGCCGCCCGCGCGGATGGGCGACCTGATCGTGATCTCGAAGCAGGACGTCGTGCTCGGCACGCGCCGCATCAAGCACGATCTGTCCGGCCTCGACGTGCCGCTGCGCTCGCACGGCGGGATCTCCGAGCAGATCGTGCCGCTGATCTTCAGCAAGCCGGTCGCGACCGACGTCGCGGGCCGCGCGCGGCTGCGCAATTTCGACATCATCGACATCGCGCTCAACCATCTGCAGTGACGCGGACGCATCCGCCAGGAGACACTCATGAACGCCATTGCAGAATCGTCGGATGTCCGCACGCTTCATCGTGAAGCACTGCGAATCGATGGTGAAAGGCTCTACCGCGACGCGGTCATCGACGTGCGCAACCCGTACGACGGCGCGCTGGTCGGCACCGTGCCGAAGGCGACGCTCGACGACGTGCGCCGCGCGTTCGCGGTTGCGCATGCGTACCGGCCGACGCTCACGCGCCACGATCGCGCGGCGATCCTGCGCCGCGCGGCCGACATCGTGCGTGCGCGCACCGCGCAGATCGCGGCGCTGATCACGGCCGAGGCCGGGTTGTGCATCAAGGATTCGACGTACGAAGCCGGCCGCGTGGCCGACGTGCTGACGTTCGGCGCGGGCGAAGTGCTGAAGGACGACGGGCAGATCTTCTCGTGCGATCTGACGCCGCACGGCAAGAAGCGCCGCGTGTACACGCAGCGCGACCCGCTGCTCGGCGTGATTTCGGCGATCACCCCGTTCAATCACCCGATGAACCAGGTCGCGCACAAGATCGTGCCGTCGGTGGCGACCAACAACCGGATCGTCGTGAAGCCGTCGGAGAAGGTGCCGCTGTCGTGCTACCTGTTCGCGGACATCCTGTACGAAGCCGGCCTGCCGCCGCAGATGCTGCAGGTGATCACCGGCGACCCGAAGGAGATCGCCGACGAGCTGATCACGAACCCGGCGATCGATCTCATCACGTTCACCGGCGGCGTGTCGATCGGCAAGTCGATCGCCGCGCGGATGGGCTACCGGCGCGCGGTGCTCGAACTCGGCGGCAACGATCCGATCATCGTGATGGAAGACGCCGATCTCGACGAAGCGAGCACGCTCGCGGTGTCGGGCTCGTACAGGAATTCGGGGCAGCGCTGCACGGCGATCAAGCGGATGCTCGTGCACGAGGCGGTGGCCGATCGCTTCACGGAGCTGGTCGTCGAGAAGACGCGCGCGTGGTCGTACGGCAATCCGTCCGATCCGTCGATCGACATGGGCACCGTGATCGACGAAGCGGCCGCGAAGTTCTGCGAGCAGCAGGTGAACGACGCGATCGCGCGCGGTGCGCGGCTGCTGGTCGGCAACGTGCGCGACGGCGCGTTGTATTCGCCGACGGTCGTCGATCGCGTGACGCCCGACATGCCGCTGGTGAAGCATGAAACCTTCGGCCCGGTGTCGCCGATCATGCGCTTTCGTGACATCGACGAAGCGATCCGGATGTCGAACAGCACCGACTATGCGCTGTCGTCGTCGGTGTGCACGAATCGCTTCGACCACATCACGCGCTTCATCACCGAGCTGGAAGTCGGCAGCGTGAACGTGCGCGAGGTGCCGGGCTATCGACTCGAACTGACGCCGTTCGGCGGCGTGAAGGATTCGGGGCTCGGCTACAAGGAGGGCGTGCAGGAGGCGATGAAGAGCTTCACGAATACGAAGACGTATTCGTTGCCGTGGTAAGCGACGTGCCACGCGCCCGCGCCGGCATCGCAGCCGGCGCGGGCGTGGTTCGATCGGCGCGTAGCGTCGGCCGATTCGCGTTTTTGCCGAGCCGCGACGCGTCGGTAGAATTCGCGGACCTCTCGAACGGCGCAGGCGTGCCGGTGTGCTGACGCGAGACGCGGTACCGGCTCAGCTCCGTGCGTACCCGTCGAGCACGGCCGCGACGATCGCTTCCGGCGCATCTTCCTGAACCAGGTGGCCCGCGCGAGGGACGCGGATCAGCTGGCCGTTCGCGATGCGATCGGCCAGGGCCTGTCCTTGCTCGAGCGGAATCCACGCGTCTTCCTCGCCCCACACGATGCGCACCGGAAAGTCCGGCGGCGCGTAGCGGGCCTCCGCTTCCTCGATGTAGCGCTGGCGCATCTGCGCGATCTGGCGATAGAACGCGGCCTGGCCGGTCGGCGTGAGCCACGGCGCACGGTAGATCGACAGCACGTCTTCGCTCAACGGCTGCGCGACCGCGTTGCCGAGATAGGCCGACAGGAGCGCACGATGCGCGTACGCGGGCAAGCCGGTGAACGCGGCTTCGTGCTGCGCGACGTGACGCACGAACGGCGAGCCTTGCGGCGCGATCGCGACCGGGTTCACGAGCGTGAGATCCGCATACGCGATGCCGTCGAGAAAGTGCGCGCGCAGCACGGTTGCGCCGCCGTAGTCGTGCGCGAGCACGCGCGGCCGCGCGAGTTGCCATTCATTCAGCAGCGCGCCGAACAGCGCGTTCTGACGGCCCAGCGACACGTCCGCGTCCGGCATGTCGGACTGGCCGTAGCCGAGCAGGTCGTAGAAATACACGCGATGACGTCGCGCGAGCCACGGCGCGATCCGGCGCCATACCTGCGACGAAAACGGCGTGCCGTGTACGAGCACGAGCGGCGGGCCTTCGCCGAGCGTGCCCCATGCAATCCGGTGGCCTTCGAAATCGAAGCGGTTCGGGAGTTCGAGCATCGGCTTCTCCGTGATAACCTGTTTTGGTTGTTAACAGGTTACGCCGGATTTTCCGGATGTGAAACCGATAGGCGAGAATAAATGGTTACTCGATCCGACCCGGCGCGACACGGGCATGAATGGCGTGCGGCCGATTTCGTCGGCGGCCATCCGGCGCTCGATTTTCTGAACACGGTGGCCGACACCGGCAAGACGCGCGACGAGGACAAGCTCGTCGACTGGCCGGCCGTGCGCGCATGGGCCGCGAAAGCGGGGTTGCTGGCGCCCGACGATCTGGCGCGGCTGCTGCGTCATCCGCGCCAGGACGGCCCGGACGAGCTCGCGGCGCTGCACCGCTTTCGCGACGACGCGTACGTCGCGATCGCGCATCTGACGGCCGCAGGCGGCGGCAGCGCGGGCGCGCGCGCGGCGGACCGGCTCGCGGCCGCGATCCGCGACGCGATCGGGCGCAGCGCGTTCGACGCCATCGGCGGCCGCTTCGCGTGGCGCCCCGACGCGCGCGCGGCGTCGCGCTGGATCGATGCGGTCGCGCTCGGTTTCGAGCATCTGATGCGCAGCGACGATTTCGCGCGCGTGCGGCAGTGCGGCCGGTGCACGTGGTTCTTCGTCGATCGCGGCCGCGGCGTCGGGCGGCGGTGGTGCGACATGCGCACGTGCGGGAATCGCGCGAAGGTGGAGGCGTTCAGGGAGCGGTGACGCATGCGTCGCGACGGTTGCCGCGCCGCGCGTGCGTCATCGGGCGGCTTCGTGCGGCCGGTGGTCGGGCCATAACGTCGCGGCGACGAACAGCCCCGCGGCAAGGAACGGCGCGCCGACCGCGAACAGGATGGCCGTGAGGCCCCAGCGATCCCAGAAGCGATCGACGAGCGCCCGCTCGGGGGTGACGGGATCGTACAGCACGCTGACCGCGTCGCCTTTGTGCAGGCCCGGCTGCGACGACGCCGAGCCTTGGGCGAACGTGATCAGCCGTCCGCTGTCGGTCGTGAACGCGACGATGGCCGAATACAGCGACGTGCGCGACCGCGACGACCGCCCGTTTTTCGCGATCTCGACCACATGGCCGGTCGAGCGCGCATAGTGGTGGACGATCTGCCACTGACGCAGGCCGGCCGCGCCGGCGCCGGCGAGGAAGCCCGTGCCGATCGCGATCGGAATCAGCACGATCGCGACATCCCAGCGGCGCCGTGCCGGCTGGCGTGCGACGCGGGGCCGCGCCGGCTCCGATTGCCGGCGGCGACGCTCGCCGGCGATCAGCACGCTGCCGATCGCGAACGACGCGACGGCGAGCAGCGCCGGCACGGCCACCGGAAACCAGCGTTGCGTGAAATCGTCGATCAGCGCCGGGCGCTCGGGGTGGTCGGGGTCGAGCAGGACGTCGACGTTTTCGCCGATGTCGTAGGCGGGGACCGTCGATGCGGTATTGCCGGCGACTTCGCGACGCTGGCCGTCGTTCGCGAGGTACGCGACGATCGGCCGGTACGCGCGCATCGCATCGCTGTCCTGGACGATGCGCACGACCGTGCCCGGCGCGCGGACCAGATGGCCGGGTTCCCGGCTTGCCGTGACGGCGAGTGCGCCGGTCAGCACGGACAGGACGACACCGATCGTCAGCGCGACCAGCGCGTCCTTACCCGGCATGACGCGATCCGGTGCGTGCGTCGCGCGGATTCGGGTGTGCCCGGGTGAGCGGCCCGCCGCGACGGACAGGCCGATATTGGCGCGACCACGCCCTCTGAATGGTCGCGTCTCGTTCACATGCTTCCATGTCTGACGTCCCGTGTTCTCTCAGTGCCGGCGGCAGACGACGATACGTGCGCCGGTCGTGTGATTTTGTCGGACGATTCTAGCGGAAACGATGCGCGACGGGCGTGCGGTGACGTACCGCGAAAGGCGCGCGCAGCGAGTGCGGCGCGCCAGAACGAAAAAGGCCGGTCAGCTTTCGCTGACCGGCCTTTGGAATGCCTGGTGGGGCGTGAGTGACTCGAACACTCGACCTACGGATTAAGAGTCCGCTGCTCTACCAACTGAGCTAACGCCCCCAACAGAAGAAAGATTATGCGTGAGTATTTCGGACTTGGCAAGCCCTTTCTGCAAATATCCTGAAAATATTTCGTCGAGGTGACGGCGGTCGTCGGCGCGGTAACGAGCGGTCGCAGTTTGCGCGCTCCCGGTATGATGACGCCACACGCGTTGCGCGGCGGTCGCGCGACGTTTTCTGGACAGTCGAAGATGGACGAAAACGCAGTCCGCGAATTGCTGGATCGCCTGCTGGCCCCGTGGGTCCGCTCGCTGGGTCTGGTCCCCGTGTCGATCGGCGACGACAGCGTCACGCTGCGCCTGCCGTTTTCCGGCGAGTTCCGCCATTCGGGCGGCGTGATCTGCGGCCAGGTGTTCACGGCGGCCGCCGACACCGCGATGGTGGTCGCGATCTCGGCCGCGCTCGGCGAATTCCGGCCGATGACGACGGTGTCGCTGAACACGAACTTCATGCGTCCCGTGCGCAAGGGCGACGTACTCGTCACCGCGCGCGTGCTGCGGATGGGCCGCAACCTCGTGTTCGGCGAAGTCGAGCTGTTCGACGAGGACGGCAAGATGGCCGTCCACGCGACGTCGACCTACGCGCTCGTCGGCTGAGCGGCGCGATGTTCGACCAGATCGTCTTTGCGGGCGGCGGCAATCGGTGCTGGTGGCAGGCCGGCTTCTGGGACGTCGCGCAGCCGGCGCTCGGCCTGCGCCCGCGCGTGATCACCGGCATTTCGGCCGGCGCGGCCACCGCGTGCATGCTGTATACGCGCGACGCCGCGTGGGTGATGCGCTATTACGAAGAGGCGCTGCGCCACAACCGGAAGAACGCGTACTGGGGCAACCTGTTCGGGCGCGAGCCGGTGTTTCCGCACTACCGGATCTACCGCCAGGCGTTGCTCGACATCTACGGCGAGCCGTTCGCGAAGCTCGCCGCGGCGCCGGAGATCCGCATCGGCGTGTCGCACGTGCCGCGCTGGCTCGGCGCGCGCAGCGCGGTCGCCGCCGGCCTCGTCGCGTACAACATCGAAAAGTACGTGCGCAAGACGCTGCATCCGACGCTCGGGCGCACGCTCGGTTTCCGGCCCGAATTCGTGCGCGCGCAGGCCTGCACGCAAGTCGACGAACTCGCCGACCTGATCCTGCAGTCGTCCTGCACGCCGCCGTTCACGCCGGTGCTGCGGCGCGGCGGCCGGCCGGTGCTCGACGGCGGGATGGTCGACAACGTGCCGGTCGATGCGCTCGACCCGTCGCCGGGCGACGTGCTGGTGCTCGTCACGCGGCTGTATCCGCGTCCGCAGATGTTCACGGTCGCGCATGGCGATCAGCGGCGGCTGTACGTGCAGCCGTCGAGCAAGGTACCGATTTCGAGCTGGGACTACACGAGCCCGTCGCAGATGCGGCATGCGTACGATCTCGGTCGGCGCGACGGCGAGCACTTCCTCACGCGCGTCGGCGCGATGACGGGCGGCCGCGTGGCCGCCTGACGATCGGGAATGGAGCAGCGGGGCCGCGCGGCGTGCGCAGCCTGTGCGATCAGCGCTTGCGGATCGGCGTCAGCGCTTCCGGATTCGCGACGCTCGACATGTCGCCGTCGTCGAACGCGAGAATGTTGCGGAAGGCGGCACTGAAATACAGCTCGTAGCTTTCGCGTTCGACGTAGCCGATGTGCGGCGTGCAGATCACGTTTTCCATCCGCAGCAGGCTGTAGCCCTGCAGGATCGGCTCGCTTTCGAACACGTCGATCGCGACCATCCCCGGACGGTTGTGCGACAGCGCGTTGACGAGCGCGTTGTCCTCGAGCAACTCGGCGCGGCTCGTGTTGACGAGCAGCGACGTCGGCTTCATCCGCATCAGGTCTTCCTGCTTCACGATCCCGCGCGTGTCGTCGTGCAGGCGCAGGTGCAGCGACAGCACGTCGCTCTGCTCGAACAGCGCTTCGCGGCTCTCCGCGGCCGTGTAGCCGTCGGCGCGCGCGGCTTCGAGCGAATGCTCGCGGCCCCAGATCAGCACGTTCATCCCGAACGCCTTGCCGTAGCCGGCGACGAGACGGCCGATCTTGCCGTAGCCCCAGATGCCGAGCGTCTGGCCGCGCAGCACCTGGCCGAGGCCGAAGTTCGGCGGCAGCGCCGACGTCTTCAGGCCCGACTGCTGCCAGGCGCCCTGCTTCAGGTTCGCGACGTACTGCGGAATGCGGCGCTGGGCGGCCATCACGAGCGCCCAGGTCAGCTCGGCCGGCGCGACCGGCGAACCGGTGCCTTCGAGCACCGCGATGCCGCGGTCGGTACACGCGTCGAGATCGATGTGGCTCGACACGCGGCCGGTCTGGCTGATCATGCGCAGGTTCGGCAGCTTCGAGAGCAACTGCGAAGTAATCGGGGTTCGTTCACGAATCAGCACGAGCGCCTCGACTTCCGCCAGACGGCTGGCGAGCTGTCCCAGGCCGCGCACCGTATTGTTGAAGACCTTTACGTCGTGGCCGGCGAGCATCTCGAAGCAGTTCAGCTTGCGGACGGCGTCCTGGTAATCGTCGAGGATGGCAATTTTCATGGTGAACGGGGTGTCGCGCGTTGAAAGCGGCGCGGGCGGCGGCGCGCCTTGCGCGCCCGCTCTGCCCGGCCGGGGCCGACATGATGCTACGCCGGCCGCCTTCGTGGTGTCTTTTTAACAGGTTGTTACGCTCCGCCGCAATCGGCGCCAGTCACCCCCGGCGCCACTCGCGCGCCGTGCGAAGCGGTGCGCTGTTGTGTCGCATCAAACACGTCCTTTCTGATTCGGCCGTTTACACGCCGAGGTTCACCCAATTGTTGCTCCAAGCAGAATAATTGGATCAACTATCCGCGGAAGCCGAGGATTTTTGACTATTTTTATCGTCAACCGCCCCCTTGTTGAGCAACTCTGCATCTTTTCCGCTGTCGTAGGAGAATTACGCATTTGCTTCATCTTTTTGAAGTTGTAACAGCGGCAGGAGTCGTTTATGGATCATTTGCAGTCGATGCGCGTGTTCGTCAAGGTTGCAGATCTCGGCAGTTTCGCGCGGGCCGCGAGCGCAATGGATATCTCCAACGCGGTCGCGACGCGCCACGTCGCCGATCTGGAAGGCCGGCTCGGCACGCGTTTGCTCAACCGCACCACGCGCAGCCTTTCCCTGACGGAGTCGGGTCAGGTCTATCTCGAGCGTGCCCGCCAGATCCTCGACGAGCTCGAGGACGTCGAGCAGATGGTCGTCGCGCGCAATCACGAGCCGGTCGGCACGCTGCGCATCGTTGCGCCGGTCGTGTTCGGCCTGCACAACCTCGCTCCCGTGCTGCAGTCGTACACGGAGAATTTCCCCAAAGTGGTGCCGGATCTCACGCTGGTCGACCGGCAGGTCGATCTCGTCGAGGAAGGCTTCGACGTCGGCATCGTCGTCACGCGCCAGATGCGCAGCGCGAGCATCGTCACGCGGCGTCTCACCACCGGTTGCATGACCGTGTGCGCGACGCCGAGCTATCTGGAGAAGCACGGCGTGCCGATTCATCCGGAACAGCTCGCCGAGCACCCGGCCTTGAGCCTGCCGACCGAATACTGGGGCGACGAGCGCGTGTTCACGGGGCCGGACGGCGAAGTGCGCGTGCGCCCGACCAACGTGATCGTCGCGAACAACACCGCGATGCTGCGCCAGTTCGCGTTGCTCGGAATGGGCGTCGCGATCCTGCCGAGCTACCTGATCGGCAGCGACATCGCGCGCGGCGCGCTCGTGCGGCTGCTGCCGGAATTCCGGCTGCCGCAGGTCGAGATCAACATCGCCTACCCGAGCCGGCGCCACCTGCCGGCCAAGGTGCGCACGTTCATCGACCACCTCGTCGAACATTTCAGCCACTCGACCGACGCGACGATGGGCGAGCAGTGGGCCGCGCAGGGCGCGACGCCGCCGCCGATCGGCGTGGAGATGCGGGCCGAGCAGCCCGAGTCGACCGATCCGAACCTGCAGCCGCGTCTTGCGCGCTCGCCGCGCACGCGCGTGGCGGTGCCGTCGCCGCTGTAACGGCTCGGCCCGGCTCGGCCCGGCTCGGCCCGGCTCGGCCCGGCTCGGCCCGGCGGGCGGCACGAAAAAAAACGCGGATCGATCGATCCGCGTTTTTTTATGGCTGCGTGCCGGCGCCGGACGCGCCGGACGCGCCGCAAGCGGCGCCCGGCGGCCGGGGCGTCACGAACCCGTCTTGCGCGCCGTCGTCTTGCGCGCGGCGGTCTTGCGGGCCGGTGCCGGTTTCTCTTCGGCGCCTTCGGTCACGGTTTCGGTATCCTTCGCCGCCGATTTGGCCGTCTTCTTCGCGGCGGCGGCCTTCGGCTCCTTCTTCTCGAACTCGAAGCCGATCTTGCCGTCCGGCTGCTTCACGAGGAACGCCTTGAAGTTGCGGCCGGTACGCGACGACTTGAAGTTCGGCAGCAGATCCGTGCGACCGTCGGCAAGCAGCTTGCCCATCTGCTCGCGCGTGATTTCCTGCTGCAGGATCACCTTGCCCGAGCGGAAGTCGCAGGTCTTCGGGTTCGCCACCGAGTGCTCGCACACGTAGCTCATCCCGTGCTCGAACACGCGGCCCTTGCACTTCGGGCACGCGCCGACCGGTTCCTGCGCGGAGAAGTCGGGCGCTTCGCCTTCCTCGCCGCCCTGATCCTGGCCGAAATCGAACTCGAGCTTGTAGTTCTTCGTCTCGTCGTCGAACGACAGCTTGAGGATCGCCGAGAACGGGCGGCCCATCTTGCTGCGGAACCCCGACAGCGGCCCGATTTCCTTCTTCTGCAGCAGCTCCTCGACTTCCGGGATCTCGAATTGCCGGCTGCCCGGAATCTTCGAGATCGAGAAATCGCACTTCGTGCACGCAAAGCGGCGGTAGTTTTCCTTCACCTGGCCACCGCAGTTCGGGCACGGTGTCTCGAGGGTCGCGTAGTCGCCGGGAATCGTGTCCGAGTCGTATTCCTTCGCGCGCTTGACGATCTGCTGCGTCATGCGGGCGATTTCCTGCATGAACGCGTCGCGGCCGAGATTGCCGCGCTCCATCTGCGACAGCTTGTATTCCCATTCGCCGGTGAGCTCGGGCGCCGTGAGTTCCTTCACGCCGAGGCCGCGCAGCAGCGTCATCAGCTGGAATGCCTTCGCGGTCGGGATCAGTTCGCGGCCTTCGCGCAGCAGATACTTCTCGCCGAGCAGGCCTTCGATGATCGCCGCGCGCGTCGCCGGCGTGCCGAGGCCCTTCGCGGCCATCGCCTCGCGCAGCTCGTCGTCCTCGACCAGCTTGCCCGCGCCTTCCATCGCCGACAGCAGCGTCGCTTCCGAGTAGCGTGCGGGCGGCTTCGTCACCAGCGCGACGGCGGCGATCTCGTCCGTCTTCACCTTCTCGTCCTTCTGTACCGGCACGAGGTTCGCGTCCGCGCCTTCGGCGTCGCGGCCGTACACCTGCAGCCAGCCCGGCTCGACGAGCACCTTGCCTTCGGTCTTGAAGTGATGGCCGGCGACTTCGGTGATCCGGGTCGTCACGCGGAATTCGGCTGCCGGGAAGAACACCGCGAGGAAGCGCTTCACGACCATGTCGTACAGCTTCTGCTCCGGCTCGGACAGCGACTTCGGCGCCTGCAGCGTCGGGATGATGGCAAAGTGGTCGCTGATCTTCGAGTTGTCGAAGATCCGCTTGTTCGGCTTCACCCAGCCCTTGTCGAGCACCTGCTTCGCATGCGGCAGATAGTTGTGGCTCTCCTTGAGCATCTCGAGCGTGGACTGGACCGTCGACAGATAGTCTTCCGGCAGCGCGCGCGCATCGGTACGCGGGTAGGTCAGCACCTTGTGCTTTTCATACAGCGCCTGGGCGAGGCCGAGCGTGTTCTTCGCGGAGAAGCCGAAGCGGCTGTTCGCCTCGCGCTGCAGGCTCGTCAGGTCGAACAGCAGCGGCGACAGTTGCGTCGACGGCTTCGATTCCTCGGACACGGTGCCGATCTGGTCGCGGCACGCGGCGACGATCGTTTCGGCCGCCGGCAGGCTCCATAGGCGGGAGTCGCGCTTCTCAGGATCGAATTCGTCCCGCTTGAATTTCGGGTCGAACCACTTGCCTTCGTAGAAACCGCCCGCGCACGCGAACTCGGCCTTCACTTCCCAGTAGTCGCGCGGGACGAAGCGGCGGATTTTCTCTTCACGTTCGACGACGATCGACAACGTTGGCGTCTGAACGCGGCCGACGGTGGTCAGGAAGAAGCCGCCGCCCTTGCTGTTGAACGCGGTCATCGCGCGGGTGCCGTTGATCCCGACGAGCCAGTCGGCTTCCGAGCGGCAGCGGGCGGCGTCGGCGAGCGGCTGCATGTCCGCGTCGCTGCGCAGGTTCGCGAACCCGTCGCGGATCGCCTGCGGCGTCATCGATTGCAGCCACAGGCGCTGGACCGGCTGCTTCGCCTTCGCGTGCTGCGCGATCAGACGGAAAATCAGCTCGCCTTCGCGCCCCGCGTCACATGCGTTGATCAGGCGGTCGACGTCCTTGCGCTTCATCAGTTTCGTGAGCACCTTGAGGCGCGACTCGCTTTTTGCGATCGGGTTCAGGTCGAAATGCGGGGGAATGACGGGCAGATGCGCGAAGCTCCATTTCCCGCGCTTGACCTCGTACTCCTCCGGGGCTGCGATTTCCAGCAGGTGGCCGACAGCGGACGAAAGGACGAAATCGTCGCTCTCGTAATACTCGTCATGCTTGGTAAAGCCGCCCAAAGCGCGTGCGATGTCGTTCGCGACAGAAGGCTTTTCCGCAATGATCAGTGCTTTGGACATGACAGGTGTGTGTTGGTAGACCGGGTTCGCCGGTTGTGGGTCCCTTTTACGACCGCTTTATAGCACACGCCGCAGCGACGGCGGCTCGGCGTGTAAAAAGCGGCTCATCATAGAGGGGGGCCGCAACGGCGGCAAGCGCCCGGCGCGGCGGGGCGCGCAAACCTGCGCAAAAACTGCCGCTCCGGGCCGCGAATTCAGGCTTCGACGTTCAGGACGTCGCGCAATTTCGGTGCGTGCGGCGCACCGGGTACCGCGCTCAAGTCGGACAGCATGCGCTCGACGATCGCCGCGTGCGGCAGCACCGTGCCGAAGAAGCGTGCGGTGTGGGCGTCCTCGATCAGGATGGTCGGGAAGTTCTCGACGTCGAGATCGTCGAGCCGGTCGGCATGGGTTTCGATGTCGATCCAGGCGAAGCAGGCGTCCGGATGCGCGTCGGCGAGCCGGTCGAAGGCGCTCCGGTAGTCGCGGCACGTGCCGCACCACTCGGCGCACAGGCAGGCGACCAGCAACGTGCCGGGATCGGCGAGGCGCTCGGCGATCCGATCCGCATCGGTGTCGAGATTCAGCGCGGGCATGGAATTCCTTGGATATCGTCGGCGGCCGGGCCGCCCCTATGGCGGGGAATGTAGCACGCCCCGCGCGGACGGGGTGGGCGCCGCGTCGAGCCGCGCGAAGCGTCCGCCGGCGACGCTCGCGATGCGGCCGGCCAGTTCCAGCGCGAGCAGCGCGCCATGCAGCACGTCGTCGGGCAGGCCACTGTGCTCGGCGAGCCATTCGTACGTCACGGGGCCGTATCCCAATGCGACGAGCACCGCTCGTTCCGACGGATCGCCCGGTGGCGGGGCTTCGGATCGGGGCGGCGCGGCAGCCGCTGCGGCGCGATCCGCTGGCGCGCCGCCGGCAGTGCCGGGCGCGGGGATTTCGCCGGCGTTCGCGCGCGGGTGGCCGGCGCGCGCCGCGCCGGCCGTGCTGTGCGCCGCCGGCTCGCCGAGCCCGTATTCCTCGAGCACGTCGAGCGGCGCGGCGGTGAGCTTTGCGCCGTCGCGGATCAGCGCGTGGCAGCCCTGCGCGAGCGGCGCGTGGATCGAGCCGGGTACCGCGAACACATCGCGCCCCAGTTCGTTCGCGAGCCGCGCGGTGATCAGCGAGCCCGAGCGCGGGGCGGCCTCGACGACGAGCACGCCGAGCGCGAGCGCGGCGATCAGCCGGTTGCGCTGCGGAAAATGCGCGGCACGGGCCGGCGTGCCGAGCGGCCATTCCGACACGATCGCGCCGTGCGCGGCGATCTCGTGGGCGAGCGCGCGGTGCCGCGCCGGATAGACGAGATCGGCGCCCGTCGCGATCACCGCGACGGTGCCCGACCGGCCGTCGAGCCCGCCGCGATGCGCGGCGCCGTCGATCCCGAGCGCGAGGCCCGAGACGATCGTGAGGCCCGCGTCGGACAACGCGTGGGCGAAATGCGTTGCGTCGGCGAGCCCCTGCGGCGTCGCATGGCGGCTGCCGACCACGGCGAGGCCGCGTGCGTGCAGCAGGTCGAGCCGCCCCTTTACATATAGCAGCGGCGGCGGATCGTGCAGGTCGCGCAGCCGCGGCGGGTAGGCCGGATCGCTCAGCGTGACGAGCACGTTGCCCGGCCCGTCGAGCCAGGCGAGCGCGGCGTTGGTGCGCGTATCGAGATCGTCGCGCTCGCTCGCGCGCACGGCTTGCGCGGCGGCGGGACTGCTCACGGCGGCAATGGCCTGGTCGGACGCGCACAGCACCGCCGCCGGGGAGCCGAATGCCGCGAGCAGCGCCTGCAACACGGCGGGCGAGAGACCGGGCGCATGCGCGAGCTGCAGCCATGCGCGCAGCGCGGAGGGCGTCAGTGCTTGCGGCGACATGAGGCTGCCCTCGAATGCGGCGGCCAGCGCAGCGCGTGGCGCCATGATAAAATTTTCATCATCCGAAATACTCGACAGGGCCGTGCGCGCAGGCGCCCGGCCGATTGCAGGAGGCGCGATCCGCGGCATTGATATGCCACGCATCCGCCTCATCTTCATTGCATCCCGGCGGCGGCGCCAGCCGGCCGGATGGCCGATGCGGCACGCCGCTTCACCGAATACCGAACGCCATGGCTTTGCTCAATATTCTTCATTACCCCGACAAGCGGCTGCACAAGGTCGCCAAACCCGTCGACAAGGTCGACGACCGGATCCGCAAGCTCGTCGCCGACATGGCCGAGACCATGTACGCGGCGCCCGGCATCGGCCTGGCGGCCACGCAGGTCGACGTGCACGAGCGCGTGATCGTGATCGACGTCTCCGAGGAGAAGAACGAGCTGCGCGCGTTCATCAACCCGGAGATCGTGTGGTCGAGCGACGCGAAGCAGATCTACGAAGAGGGTTGCCTGTCGGTGCCCGGCATCTACGACGAAGTCGAACGTCCCGACCACGTGCGCGTGCGCGCGCTCAACGAGCAGGGCGAGACGTTCGAGCTCGACTGCGAAGGCCTGCTCGCCGTGTGCGTCCAGCACGAGATGGATCACCTGATGGGCCGCGTATTCGTCGAATACCTGTCGCCGCTCAAGCAGACGCGCATCAAGACGAAGATGAAGAAACTCGAACGCGCGATGTGACGCGCGTACGCCCAGCCCGACCCCGAACGCTGTCATGACCCATACGTTGCGCGTGATTTTTGCCGGCACGCCGGAATTCGCCGCGGCTGCCCTCGCCGCGATCCACGAGGCCGGTTTCCCGGTGCCGCTCGTGCTCACCCAGCCCGATCGCCCGGCCGGCCGCGGGATGAAACTCCAGGCGAGCGCCGTGAAGCGCTACGCCGTCGAGCACGGGATGACCGTCGCGCAGCCGCCGTCGCTGCGCCGCGCGGGCAAGTATCCGGCGGAGGCGGCCGACGCGATCGAGCTGCTGCGCACGACGCCGCACGACGTGATGGTGGTGGCCGCGTACGGCCTGCTGCTGCCGCAGGAGGTGCTCGACATCCCGCGCGCCGGCTGCATCAACATCCACGCGTCGCTGCTGCCGCGCTGGCGCGGCGCCGCACCGATCCATCGCGCGATCGAAGCGGGCGACGCCGAGACCGGCGTCACGCTGATGCAGATGGATGCCGGCCTCGACACCGGCGCGATGATCGACGAGGCGCGCATCGCGATCGCGCCCGACGATACGACCGCGACGCTGCACGACCGGCTCGCCGCCGACGGCGCGCGACTGATCGTCGACGCGCTCGTGCGGCTCGAGCGCGACGGCGCGCTGCCGGCGACGCCGCAGCCGGCCGACGGCGTGAGCTACGCGGAAAAGATCGGCAAGCACGAAGCGGCGCTCGACTGGCGCAAGCCCGCCGACGTGCTCGCGCGCCAGGTGCGTGCGTTCGATCCGTTCCCGGGCGGCGTCGCAACGCTCGACGGTGCGGCCATCAAGCTGTGGGCGGCCGAGCCCGTGGCGGCGCGCGGCGACGCGGCGCCCGGCACGATCGTCGAGGCCGCGCCGGAAGGCGTGGTGGTCGCATGCGGCAGCGGCGCGCTGCGCGTCACGCAGTTGCAGAAGCCGGGCGGCAAGCGGCTGCCCGCGCGCGAATTCCTCGCCGGTTCGCCGCTCGCCGCGGGCCAGCGTTTCGCGCTGCCCGACATCGACTGACACGGCCCGAGCGCCATTCGACCGGATTCGCCGGCCCCGCGCAACTGGCCGGACGGCCGAGTCGCGCGGGGCCGCAGGCACGCGTAGAATTTCCCTGCGCTTTCCGGTTTCGAGGTTTTCATGTTCGGCATCGTCCATTTCGGCTTCTTCGTGTTCGCGGTTTTCCTGCTGAACATCACGCCCGGCCCCGACACGGCCTACATCATCGGCCGCAGCGTCGCGCAGGGGCGCGGCGCGGGGCTGATGTCGGCGTTCGGTATTTCGGCCGGCTGCTGCGTCCACGCGCTCGCATGTGCATTCGGCCTGACCGCGCTGCTGGCCGCGTCGGCAACCGCGTTCACGGTGATCAAGCTGGTCGGCGCCGCGTATCTGATCTATCTCGGCGTGCGGATGATCGTCGCGAAGCAGGCCGCCGCGCCGTCGGGCGCCGAAGCCACGCAGGCCGCGGCCGCCAGACCGCTGCGCCAGCTGTTCATGCAGGGATTCTGGACCAACGTGCTGAATCCGAAGGTCGTGCTGTTCTTCGTGTCGTTCTTCCCGCAGTTCGTGTCGGCCGACAGTCCGCACAAGGCCTGGGCATTCCTGACCCTCGGCGCGGTGTTCGTCGCGATGAGCACGGTCTGGACGAGCGTCGTCGCGTGGGTGGCGGGCAGCGTCACGCAACGCTTCGCCGGCAAGCCGGGCGTCAAGAAGTGGCTCGACCGCACGGTCGGCAGCGCTTTCGTCGGCCTCGGCCTTCGTCTGGCGAGCGCGCAACGCTGAGATTGAATTTTTCCGGCGAGACCTTATCTAACAAATCGCTTACAATTCTCCGCCGTGCGCTGTCATGCGCGGCGGGTCCCCTGACGGATAAGGAGTGGGTATGTTCAATTGGGTCAAAACGGCGATGCTGATGGCCGCGATCACGGCCCTGTTCATCGTGATCGGCGGGATGATCGGCGGCTCGCGCGGCATGACGATCGCGCTGCTGTTCGCGCTCGGCATGAATTTCTTCTCGTACTGGTTCTCCGACAAGATGGTGCTGCGCATGTACAACGCGCAGGAAGTCGACGAGAGCACGGCGCCGCAGTTCTACCGGATGGTGCGGGAGCTGGCCACGCGCGCGAATCTGCCGATGCCGCGCGTCTACCTGATCAACGAGGACGCGCCGAACGCGTTCGCGACTGGCCGCAACCCCGAGCACGCGGCGGTCGCGGCGACGACGGGCATCCTGCGCGTGCTGTCGGAGCGCGAGATGCGCGGCGTGATGGCGCACGAGCTCGCGCACGTGAAGCACCGCGACATCCTGATCTCGACGATCACCGCGACGATGGCGGGCGCGATTTCGGCGCTCGCGAACTTCGCGATGTTCTTCGGCGGGCGCGACGAGAACGGCCGGCCGGCCAACCCGATCGCGGGTATCGCGGTCGCGCTGCTCGCCCCGATCGCCGGCGCCTTGATCCAGATGGCGATTTCGCGGGCCCGCGAGTTCGAGGCCGACCGCGGCGGCGCGCAGATTTCCGGCGATCCGCAGTCGCTGGCCACCGCACTCGACAAGATCCATCGCTACGCGGCGGGCATCCCGTTCCAGGCGGCCGAGGCGCATCCGGCCACCGCGCAGATGATGATCATGAACCCGCTGCACGGCGGTGGCCTGCAGAACCTGTTCTCGACGCACCCGGCCACCGAGGAGCGCATCGCGCGCCTGATGGAGATGGCGCGCACCGGCCGCTTCGATTGATGCCCCGGCGTAGCGCGCGGCCGTTGCCGCGCGCAGGCCGCTCCGCCACCCCGCATGCTTCGCGCTGCGGGGTGTTTCATTTGTGCGCGCCGTAAAGGGGCCAAAGGGGGCGGCATGGTCGCACGCTACAATGCGCGGTTTGGGATCGCAGGGCCACCTGGCGGCCGCGATCCCGCCGTTTGCCGCCGCCGCTTGCCGCATTGGTTTGTCGCACCCGATTGTGGCGCTTGTTTGCCGATTCCGCACCGATGACACGACCCCGTTTTTCCGCTCCGACTTCTTCCGGCCGCCCGGCGCGCCTGTCCGCGCTGCACCTGGCGCCCGATTCGCTCGGCTTCGCGCTCGACGCGGCCGCGCAGGCAGTCGATGCGGTGCGACGCGGCACCGCGTTGCCGGCGGCGCTGTCGGCGGTGTTCGCGCAGATGCCGTCCGGTGCGCAGGCGCTCGCGCGCGGGGCGACGCAGGACGTCGCCTACCGGACGATGCGCCGCCTCGGCAGCGCGGACTGGCTGATCGGCAAGTTCGTCGGCAAGGCGCCGCCCGCGCACGTGCACGCGGTGCTCGCCGGCGCGTTCGCGCTGCTGCTCGACCCCGCGGACGAGGCCGCGTACCCGGCGTTCACGGTGGTCGATCAGGCCGTCACGGTCATCGGTGCGCGGCGCGAGTTCGCATTCGCGAAGGGGATGGTCAACGCGGTGCTGCGCCGTTTCCTGCGTGAGCGCGACGCACTCGCCGCGGCGATGCAGGACGACCCGGTCGCGCACTGGAACTACCGCGCGTGGTGGGTCGATGCGGTGAAGCGCGCATGGCCGGACGCGTGGCAGGCGATCCTCGCGGCCGGCGAGCGTCAGGGGCCGTTGACGCTGCGCGTGAACGCGCGTCGCGCGAGCGTCGATGCGTATCTCGACACGTTGCGCGCAAGCGGGATCGACGCGACCGCGATCGGCCGGCATGCGGTGCGGCTCGCATCGGCGCTGCCGGTGGATCGCATTCCCGGATTCGCCGACGGCGTGGTGTCGGTGCAGGACGCCGGCGCGCAGCTCGCGGCCGAATGGCTCGGCGCGCGCGACGGCATGCGCGTGCTCGACGCGTGCGCGGCGCCCGGCGGCAAGACCGGCCATATTCTCGAGCTCGCCGATGCGGACGTCGTGGCGCTCGAAAGCGACGCGACGCGCGCGGCGCGCATCGGCGAGAATCTCGTGCGTCTGTCGCTCGCAGCGAACGTGTGCGTCGGCGACGCGGGCACGCCGGACGCGTGGTACGACGGGCGCCCGTTCGATCGCATCCTGGCCGACGTGCCGTGCTCGGCGTCCGGCATCGTGCGGCGGCATCCCGACATCCGTTGGCTGCGCCGCGAGGCCGACATCCCGGCGCTCGTCGCGGAGCAGCGTCGCATCCTGTCGGCGCTGTGGCCGCTCGTGAAGCCGGGCGGCGAACTGCTTTACGTGACCTGTTCGATCTTTCCTGAGGAAGGCGAATTGCAGGCCCGCTGGTTTGAAGCGGCCTGCGAAGATGCGGTACGATTGGACGCCCCTGGCCAACTGCTGCCGGGCGGCGTGCAGGGGCGGGCGGCCGCCGGCGCACTCGACCAGAACATCGATCACGACGGATTTTTCTACGCGCGGTTTCAGAAACGGTGACGATCAAACACCTTTTTCCATTTCGGCTCGCGGCCGTCTTGCTGGTCGCGTTGACGCTGTGCCTGGTCGTCGTCCGGCCGGCGCATGCCGAATCGATCGCCGTGCAGCGCGCGTCGCTTCAGTCGGACGGAAGCGGCTGGAGCCTGGACGCGCGTTTCGACTTCGAGCTGAATCCGAGCCTCGAGGATGCCGTCAACAAGGGCATCCCGCTTTACTTCACGACCGACTTCGAACTGAGCCGCGCGCGCTGGTACTGGTTCGACGAGCAGCCGGTGGCGGTCACGCAGACGATCCGCCTGTCGTTCCAGCCGCTCACGCGCGAGTACCGCGTGTCGACGGGCGGCCTGCAGCTCGGCTTCCCGTCGCTGAAGGATGCGCTCGCGGTGGTCCGCCACATCACGTCGTGGCACGTGATCGATCGCAACCAGGTGCGCGCGGGCGAAACCTACACGGCATCGGTGCGAATGCAGCTCGATACGGCGCTGATGCCGAAGCCGTTCCAGGTCGATGCCGTGAACAACCGCGACTGGACGCTCGGGTCGGACTGGAAGCGCTTCAACTTCACGGTGACCGAACGTGCTAAATAAAGTACGCCGCGCGGCCAGCGGGAAGAGCCTCCTCATCCGCGTGATCGTCTCGACCGTCGCGCTGACCGCGCTGCTGCTGCTCGTCCTGCTCGCGGCCGCGAGCGCGAACACCGAATTCTTCGACCGCTACTACTCGTGGCTGTACGCGACGAACATCGTCGTCGCGCTCGTGTTCCTGCTCGTGGTGCTCGGGCTGATCGGGATGATCGTCGTGCGCCTGCGCAAGGGCAAGTTCGGCACGCGGCTGCTCGCGAAGCTCGCGGTGTTCTTCGCGCTCGTCGGCGTGGTGCCGGGCGGGATCATCTACGTCGTGTCGTACCAGTTCGTGTCGCGCAGTATCGAGTCGTGGTTCGACGTGAACGTCGAGACGGCGCTGACGGCCGGGCTGAACCTCGGCCGCGGGATGCTCGATGCGTCGCTGTCCGATCTGCAGACGAAGGCGCGGCTGATGTCCGACCAGCTCGCGAGCGTCGATGCGAACACGAACGGCACGACGCTCACGCTGCTGCGGCTGCGCGACCAGTTCGGCGTGCAGGACGCGACGATCGTCGAGCCGAGCCGCGGCGGCTCGGGCGCGGCGCCCGACCTGCACATCGTCGCGCAGGCGTCGGGCAATTTCGCGGCGCTGATTCCGGACGACCTGCCGACGCCGCTGATGCTGAGCCAGGCACGCGAACACGGCGCGTATGCGGCGATCGAGGGCGAAGTCGACGGCGACCCGCGCGCGCATGGCGCGAAGGGCGCGCTGCGGCTGCGCGTCGTGCGGCCGATTCCCGATGCGACGACGTCGCTGCTGCAGCCGGCGGAGCGGTTCCTGCAGCTCACGCAGCCGGTGCCGCCGACGCTCGCGCACAACGCGGACGCCGTGCAGCGCGCGTACCGCGAGTACCAGGAAAAGTCGCTCGGCCGCACGGGCCTGCGCAAGATGTACATCGGCACGCTGACGCTCGCGCTGTTTCTCGCGACCTTCATCGCGATGATGCTCGCGCTCGCGCTCGGCCAGCAGCTCGCGCGGCCGCTGTTCCTGCTCGCGCAGGGTACGAAGGAGATCACGGAAGGCGACTACACGCCGAAGCGCGAGATCAAGACGCGCGACGAACTCGGCTTCCTCACGCAGTCGTTCAACGCGATGACGCGCCAGTTGTCCGAGGCGCGGCTCGCGGTCGAGAAGAACCGCATCGCGCTCGAGCATTCGAAGACGTATCTCGAGAGCATCCTCGCGAACCTGACGGCCGGCGTGTTCGTGCTCGACCGCCAGTTCCGGCTGACGACGGCCAATCGCGGCGCCGAGCGGATCTTCCGGCAGCCGTTCAACTCGCTGATCGGCACGACGCTCGACCGGATCGGCGTGGCCGCCGGGTTCGGCGCGATGGTGCGCAAGGCGTTCGCCGATCGCGAGGCGGCGTCCGACGGCGGCAGCGGCGATCGCGGCCACTGGCAGCAGCAGTTCGCGATCGAGGTGCCGGGCGAAACCGAGCCGCTGACGCTGCTCGTGCGCGGCACGCGTCTCGTGTCGACGGTCGAGGGGCAGGCGGACGATCCGCAGACGTCCGGTTACGTCGTCGTGTTCGACGACATCTCCGACGTGATTTCCGCGCAGCGTTCGGTCGCGTGGGGCGAGGTCGCGCGGCGGCTCGCGCACGAGATCAAGAATCCGCTGACGCCGATCCAGCTGTCGGCCGAGCGGCTGCAGATGAAGCTGTCCGACAAGCTCGCCCCGCCCGACGCGGACGTGCTCAAGCGCGGCGCGACGATGATCGTGAACCAGGTGGCCGCGATGAAGCGGATGGTCGACGATTTCCGCGAATACGCGCGCACGCCGCCGGCGGTGCTCGCGAACCTGCAGTTGAACGAACTGGCGAGCGAGGTGCTCGGGCTGTACGGCGTCGGCGAAGGCAAGAGCGCGATCGTCGCCGAACTCGCGCCGTCGCTGCCGGTGATTCGCGGCGACGCGACGCAATTGCGCCAGGTGATTCACAACCTGCTGCAGAATGCGCAGGATTCGGTCGCGGAGTCCGCGCATCCGCGTGTGTTGATCGAAACCAAGACAGTAGAATATGGCGACCCCGACGCCGAGGGCAAAACGCGCGTCGCGGTACGTCTGACCGTGTCCGACAACGGGCCCGGTTTTCCGGCACGCATCCTGACGCGCGCGTTCGAGCCTTACGTGACGACGAAGGCGAAGGGCACGGGGCTCGGGCTGGCCACGGTCAAGAAAATCGTTGACGAGCACGGCGCGCGGATCGATCTGCGCAATCGCATGCACGGCGAGACCGTCGAGGGTGCGCAGGTGTCGATCCTCTTCCTGCAGATGGCGAGCGATACGCCAGGCGCCGAATCCGGCGCACAGGACGGGGCGACTCCCGCCAAGACAAAAGCAAGTGAGCAGACAAAGGCAGCGTAAATGGCAACCATCCTGGTGGTAGATGATGAAATGGGCATCCGGGAATTGCTCTCGGAGATCCTCAGCGATGAAGGACATGTCGTCGAGGCGGCGGAGAACGCGCAGGCCGCGCGGGAATACCGGCTGAATCAGGCGCCCGATCTCGTGCTGCTCGATATCTGGATGCCCGATACCGACGGCGTCACGCTGCTCAAGGAATGGGCGGCGCAGGGGCTGCTGACGATGCCCGTGATCATGATGTCCGGGCACGCGACGATCGATACCGCCGTCGAGGCGACCAAGATCGGCGCGCTCGATTTCCTCGAGAAACCGATCGCGCTGCAGAAGTTGCTGAAGGCCGTCGAGCACGGTCTCGCACGCGGCGCGGCGCCGGTGTCCGCGAACGCGGCGGCGAAGGCGGGCGGCGGACAGGCCGCGGGGCCGGCGGCGGTCGCGTCCGCGGCGGCGCTGCCGACGCTCGGCGACGACATGGCGTCGGCGCTCGGCCTCGCGGGCCAGACGGCCGCGATCCCGTTCGACATCCCGTTGCGCGAAGCGCGCGATGCGTTCGAGCGCGCGTACTTCGAATATCACCTCGCGCGCGAGAACGGCAGCATGACGCGCGTCGCGGAGAAGACGGGCCTCGAGCGCACGCACCTGTATCGCAAGCTCAAGCAGCTCGGCGTCGAGCTCGGCAAGAAGCCGTCCGAAGGCGCGCTGTAAAAAATTTTGCGAAAGCACTTGCTCGGGGGCGGATAGCTCGATATACTTTCATTCTTCGTTGGCCCGGTAGCTCAGTTGGTAGAGCAGCGGATTGAAAATCCGCGTGTCGATGGTTCGATTCCGTCCCAGGCCACCAGCATTTAAAACCCCAAGAATCGGAAGGTTCTTGGGGTTTTTCGTTTGTGGTGGGTATTGCGTGTCGTGGGCGGCGGGCCCGGCAGCATTCGCCGGAGCATGATAAAATCCGTGCCCGCTCAATGACTTAGCGCATCGCTTCATGCGCATGGCAGGCTGCCCGCGGTGCGCCTGCCGTGGCGCGCGGCAACGATGCCGCGCGATGAGCGGTATAAGCGCGCCGCCGCATTCGCGGCCGACCGCGCTGCCTATACTGGTCGAGCCGGCGCAGGCCGGCCGCGTCGGGCCGCCCGGCGGCAGCCGGCCTCGGGGCGCAGTGCGACGCGAGCCTACACATTCACGGAGTATCACGGTGATTCGGACAGACGCTAAAGACGGCGCGCTCGTGTTGTTTTCCGGCGGGCAGGACTCCGCCACGTGCGTGGCATGGGCCCTCGAGCGCTACCAGACGGTCGAGACGCTCGGTTTCGATTACGGCCAGCGCCATCGCGTCGAACTCGAGTGTCGCGAAGGCGTGCGCGAAGCGCTGAAGCGCAAGTTTCCCGCGTGGTCGGACCGGCTCGGCGACGATCACATGATTGACCTGTCGGTGCTCGGCGCGATCAGCGATACCGCGATGACGCGCACGATCGAGATCGAGACGACGGCAAACGGCCTGCCGAACACGTTCGTGCCGGGCCGTAACCTGATGTTCATGACGATCGCCGCGGCGATCGCCTATCGCCGCGGGCTGCGCGTGCTGGTCGGCGGGATGTGCGAGACCGACTTTTCGGGCTATCCGGACTGCCGCGACGACACGATGAAGGCGCTGCAGGTCGCGCTGAATCTCGGGATGGATACGCGCATGGTGCTCGAGACGCCGCTGATGTGGCTCGACAAGGCGCAGACGTGGCAGCTCGCCGAACAGCTCGGCGGCGAGACGCTCGTCGAACTGATCCGCGTCGAGACGCACACGTGCTACGTGGGCGAGCGCGCGGAACTGCACGACTGGGGCTTCGGCTGCGGCGAATGCCCGGCCTGCAAGCTGCGCAAGCGCGGCTACGAGGCTTACCTGAAGGGCGAGCGGGTGACCGAAGCGCCGCTGTGACGCGGCTGCGCGGGCAGCGCTTGATGGACAACGGATTCTGATCGACAACGAGCGGCGCAAGCCGGACGAAGCACGATGACTTACGCGGTCAAGGAAATTTTCTACACGTTGCAGGGCGAGGGCGCGAATGCGGGCCGGCCGGCCGTGTTCTGCCGGTTCGCCGGCTGCAACCTGTGGTCGGGCCGCGAAGAGGATCGTGCGGAGGCCGTGTGCCGCTTCTGCGATACGGACTTCGTCGGCACCGACGGCGAGAACGGCGGCAAGTTCAAGGACGCCGCGGCGCTCGTCGCGACGATCGCCGGCCTGTGGCCGGAGGGCGAAGCGCACCGCTTCGTCGTCTGCACGGGCGGCGAGCCGATGCTGCAGCTCGACCAGCCGCTCGTCGACGCGCTGCATGCGGCGGGCTTCGAGATCGCGATCGAGACCAACGGTTCGCTGCCGGTGCTCGAATCGATCGACTGGATCTGCGTGAGCCCGAAGGCCGATGCGCCGCTCGTCGTCACGAAGGGCAACGAACTGAAGGTCGTCGTTCCGCAGGACAACCAGCGGCTGGCCGACTACGCGAAGCTCGATTTCGCGTATTTTCTCGTGCAGCCGATGGACGGCCCGTCGCGCGACCTCAATACGAAGCTCGCGATCGACTGGTGCAAGCGTCATCCGCAGTGGCGGCTGTCGATGCAGACCCATAAATATCTGAACATTCCCTGAGCCACGGCTTTTGACATCGTGCTGATTACCCGAAAACTCGAATTCGACGCGGGCCACCGCATTCCCGATCACCGCAGCCAGTGCAGGAACCTGCACGGCCATCGCTACGTGCTCGAAATCACGCTGCGCGGCGATCTCGTCGATACCGAGGGGGCGCCCGACCGCGGCATGGTGATGGATTTCGCCGACGTGAAGGCGCTCGCGGTCGAGCATCTCGTCAGCAAGTGGGACCACGCGTTCCTGGTCTATGCGCGCGACGAGGTCGTGCGCTCGTTCCTCGAGCAGATGGCCGACCACAAGACCGTCGTGCTCGACCGGATCCCGACCGTCGAGAACCTCGCGGCGATCGCGTTCGACCTCCTCGCGAACGTGTACGACGCGCACTACGGCGTGAACCTGCGCCTCGAGCGCGTGCGCCTGTACGAGACGCCGAACTGCTGGGCCGACGTCGAGCGCCAGCCCGGCCGCTGACCCTGCCCTCCCGCGAGGCAGCCGCGCCGTCCGGCGTGGGCCGCCTCGTCGCTGCCGCCGCCGGCTCGCCTTCCTCCGCGCCGTGCCGGTACGGCTTCCCCCGTCTGTTCCCGCATTGAGCACCCCGCCGCGCTATGATCGTCGTGCGGCACCGAAAAACGCTCGCGTGAGCGATTGCGCGGCCCGCGCTGTCAGATCGGCCGGCCCGGTCCGACTCACGTTCTCCGGCGCGCGATCCGCCGCCGTCGCATGCTTCGATTGCCCGGCGGCGCGCGTTTCGCTTCGCCTGTTGCTTGTCCCGTTCGATTGCCGTTCCGTTCCGGAGGCCGTATCGATGAGCACGCTCACCAATTCCCTCAAACAACGCCTGCGCGACGGCGACGAGCCGCTGTACGGCCTGTGGCTGTCGCTCGGCAGCGACTCGGCCGCGGAGGCGCTCGCGCATGCCGGTTACGACTGGCTCTGCATCGACATGGAGCATGCGCCGAACGACAGTCGCGACGTGGCGTCGCAACTGCGCGCGATCGCCGCGGCGCACCTGCCGAGCGAGCCGGTCGTGCGCGTGCCGGCGCGGGAGCCGTGGCTCGTGAAGCGCGCGCTCGACGCCGGCGCGCGCACGCTGATGTTCCCGTGTATCGAGACGCCCGACGACGCCGCGCACGCGGTGCGGCTCACGCGCTTTCCGTCGCGCGAATCGCCCGACGGGCTGCGCGGGGTCGCAGGCATGGTGCGCGCGGCGGCGTTCGGCATGCGCCGCGACTACCTGCAGACGGCGAATGCGCAGGTCGCGGTGATCGTGCAGGTCGAATCGGCGCGCGGCGTCGACGAAGTCGAGCGGATCGCGGCGACGCCCGGCGTCGATTGCCTGTTCGTCGGCCCGGCCGATCTCGCGGCGAGCCTCGGGCATCTCGGCGATATCCGCCACCCGGACGTCGAAACCGCGATGGCGCGCGTGCTCGCGGCCGGCAAGCAGGCCGGCGTCGCGGTCGGCATCTTCGCCGGCGACACGGCGGCCGCGCGCCAGTATCGCGAGGCCGGTTACCGGATGATCACGGTGTCGGCCGACGTGAGCTGGCTGCTGCGCGCGACGCGGCAGGCGTTGCAGGAGGTACGGTCATGAACGGCACAGACGGTGCGTGCCGCCGGCGCGCGCGGATCGGGACGATGGTCGGCCTGTGGGCCGTGTGTGCGGCCGCCGCCGCGCAGGGCGCGCCGCAAGCGAAGCCCGATCCGTCGCACGAGACGCAATCGGCGGTCGCCGACTACAACGCCGGCGACTATCGCGCGGCGCTGGTGCAATTCCACGATGCGGCCGAGCGCGGCGATCGCCTCGCGCAGTTCAACTACGCGATGATGCTGCTGACGGGGGAAGGCGTGACGGCGAACGTCGATGAAGGGCTGCGCTGGCTGAAGCGGGCGGCGGACGCGAACATGTCGCATGCGCAGTACGTATACGGCCGGATGTTCGACGACGGCGAGTTCGTCGCGCGCAACCCGGCCGAAGCGCATCGCTGGTTCCTGCGGGCCGCGAAGCAGGGGCACGTGCAGGCCGAGCTGTCGCTCGCGAACCAGTTCCTCGACGGGCGCGGCACGCCGCGCGACAACCGGCAGGCATTCGCGTGGTACAAGCAGGCCGCCGACGCGGGCGAGCCCATCGCGCAGTACGTGACCGCGTCGTTCTACGAGCGCGGCGGCGACGGCGTCGCGCAGAACCTGAACATCGCACGCGCGTATTACGCGGCGGCAGCCGCGCAGGGCGACGAGACGGCCGGGCTGAAATTCAAGGAGTTGAGCGCGCGGCTGAAGGCGCCGACGCCGGCGTCGGGCGCCGGCGCGGAACAAGGCAAGCCGCACGCGCCGCCGCAGTAAGCGGCCCGCGCCCAAGCCATCCAGGCGGTTCATCGAAACACGCCCCAAAAGGCTGGATCGAGTCGAATCCTTGGGGCGCAGCTCACGCCGGCATCGTCGTTTCCGAGCGCCGCGGTGCGGGCCGCGCGCTCAGCTCTTCATCAGCCGCCGCTGCCGCCCGACGCTCATGATCATCCCGATCGCGATGCCGAGCGTCGTGAGCGCGGTGCCGCCGTAACTCATGAACGGCAGCGGCACGCCGACGACCGGCAGCACGCCGCTCACCATCCCGATGTTGACGAACGCGTAGACGAAGAACGCGAGCGTGAGCGAGCCCGCGAGCAGCCGGCCGAACAGCGTCGCGCCCTGCGCGGCGATGTAGAGCCCGCGCGCGATCAGCGCCATGTACAGCGTCAGCAACACGAGGCCGCCGGCGAGCCCCCATTCCTCCGAGAACACCGCGAAGATGAAGTCGGTGTGTTTCTCCGGAATGAATTCGAGGTGTGCCTGCGTGCCCTTCAGGTAGCCCTTGCCGAGCACGCCGCCCGAGCCGATCGCGATCACGGCCTGGATCGTGTGGAAGCCCTTGCCGAGCGGGTCGGACGTCGGGTCGAGCAGCGTGCACACACGGTGCTTCTGGTAATCGTGCATCAGCGGCCACTGCACTTCGGGCTGGCAGATGCGCTCTTCGAACACGGCGATCGAGCCGACCGCGATCACGCCCGCGACGAGCACCGGCACGATCAGCTTGAACGACAGGCCGGCGAGGTAGATCACGAAGAAGCCGGCCGCGAACACGAGCAGGCCCGTGCCGAGGTCGGGCTGCTTCGCGATCAGGCCGACCGGCACCAGCAGGATCCCGAACGCGGCGACGAAGTCGTACCAGCGCAGCCCGCCTTCGCGACGCTGGTAGTACCACGCGAGCATCAGCGGCGTCGCGATCTTGAGGATTTCCGACGGCTGGATCACGACGCCGACGTTCAGCCAGCGCTTCGCGCCCTTCTTGGTCATCCCGAACAGCGCGACGGCGATCAGCAGCGTGACCCCGAACGTGTAGAGCGGGACCGCGAAGCGCATCAGCGTGGTCGGCGGGATGTTGGCGATCACCCACATCAGCACGAACGTCAGCAGGATGTTGCGCAGCTGGTCCTCGACGCGGCCCGGCACGTCGATCGACGCGCTGTACAGCGTGACGATGCCGACGCACAGCAGCAGGAACACGATGAGCGCGAGCGGGCGGTCGAACCCCGCGAACATCTGCTTGATCTTGTCGAGCCAGGCGCGCTTGTCGAATTGCATGCCTTTCTCCGTCAATGAGCGGTGCCGGCGTCCGCCGCTTTCGCGGGGGCCGTCGCACGGTGGTTGTCGTCCCGCGGCGTGGCGACGAGCGGCTGCGCGTCGCTCGCGGGCCGGCGCGGCCGGTGCGGGCGTCGGATCGGCGGCAGGCTCGCGGCCATCGGCGCCGCGGCGCTCGCGTCGGCCGGCGGCGTGGCAGTGGCGCCGGCGTCGGCCGTGCCGGAGGCCGCCGATGCGGCCGATGCCGCCTCGGCCGCGCTGGCCGCCGACGGCACGACCGGCTGCGGCAGCGCGGTGAAGCCGGCCGCGATGGTGGCGGGCTTCGAGGTGTCGCCGACCACGGGCGCGCTCACCGGCTCGGTGGCCGACGCCGCGGCGGCCACGGCCGCGGCCTCGTTTTTCGGGTTCTGGCGCTCGACCAGGTAGTAGTCGAGCACGCGACGCGCGATCGGGCCGGCGGCCTGGGCGCCCCAGCCGCCGTTTTCGACGACCAGCGCGACGGCGATCTGCGGGTGGTCGACCGGCGCGTACGCGATGAACAGCGCGTGGTCGCGCAGATGTTCGGCGAGCAGGTGCCCCTTGTAGTTCGAGCCCTGCAGCGAGAACACCTGCGCGGTGCCGGTCTTGCCGGCGGCGAGGTACGGCGCGCCGCGGAACACCTTGTACGCGGTGCCGGACGGGTTCTCGATCACGTTCTCCATCCCGCGCTTCACGACGTCGATGTCGGCCGCCTTCAGCGGGATCACGTCGCTTTCCTTCGGCACGGTCAGGTGGCGCGCGCGCGAGATCGGATCCTCGACCTCCTTCACGAGGTGAGGCTTCATCACGACGCCGTTGTTCGCGAGCGTCGCGGTCGCGTGCGCGAGCTGCAGGATCGTGAACGAGTTGTAGCCCTGGCCGATCCCGAGGCTGATCGTCTCGCCGTCGAACCACTTCTGCTGCGCGGCCTTCTTGAATGCCTTCTTCTTCCAGTCGGTCGACGGCAGGATCCCGCGCGCCTCGCCCTGGATGTCGATACCGGTGATCTGGCCGAAGCCGAACGGCTTCATGAAGTTCGCGATCGCGTTCACGCCGAGGTCGCGCGCGAGCATGTAGAAGTAGGTGTCGTTCGACACCATGATCGCCTTGTTCATGTCGACCCAGCCCTGGCCCGAGCGCACGTCGTTGCGGAACGTGTGGCCGCCGAACGTGAAGTAGCCGGGATCCTGGAAGCCCCAGCCCGGCGTGCGCTTGCCGAGCGTCAGGCCGGCCAGCGCCATGAACGGCTTGTACGTCGAGCCGGGCGGGTAGGTGCCGTGCAGCGGGCGGTTCAGCAGCGGCTTGTCGGGCGAGTTGTTCAGTTCGTCCCAGGTCTGCTGGTCGATGCCGTCGACGAACGAATTCGGGTCGAAGCTCGGCGACGACACGAACGCGAGCACGTCGCCCGTCTTCGGCTCGATCGCGACGAGCGCGCCGCGCTTGCCCGCGAACGCCTGCTCGGCAACCTGCTGCAGCCCGATGTCGAGCGACAGCACGAGGTTGTTGCCGGGCGTCGCCTGCGTGCGCGACAGCGTGCGCACCGGCCGGCCGCCGGCCGTCACCTCGACTTCCTCGAAGCCGGTCAGCCCGTGCAGCTCGGTTTCGTAGCTCTGCTCGACGCCGATCTTGCCGATGTAGTCGGTGCCCTTGTAGTTGTTCGCGTCGCGGCGCGGATCGTAGTGTTCCTGGTCGCTGTCGTTGTCGTCGCTCATCGCGTCGATGCGATCCTGGTCGCGCTTCGAGATCCGGCCGATGTAGCCGATCACGTGCGCGGCCGTCATGCCGAGCGGGTACTGGCGGAACAGCCGCGCGCGCACGTCGACGCCGGGGAACCGGAAACGCTGCGCGGTGAAGCGCGCGACTTCGGCGTCGGTCAGCCGCGTGCGGATCGGCAGGCTCTCGAAGTTCTTCGAGTCTTCCTGCAGCTTCTTGAAGCGGCGGCGGTCGCGTGCGTCGATCGGGACGATCTCGGACAGCTTGTCGATCGTGTTGTCGAGCGTGTCGTCGAGCTTCGACGGCGTGATCTCGAGCGTGTACGCCGAGTAGTTCTTCGCGAGGATCACGCCGTTGCGATCGGTGATGATCCCGCGGTTCGGCACGATCGGCGCGACCGAGATGCGGTTTTCCTCGGCCTGCAGCGCGTATTTGCCGTGCTGCATCAGCTGCAGGTAGAAGAAGCGGCTCGCGAGCAGCCCGAAGCAGACGAACACGAACACGCCCGCCGCCGCGACGCGCAGGCGGAACCTCGAGAGCTGCTGTTGGGTGTCGTTGAATTCGGTCATTTAAGGGCAATCTGGCCCGCGCGCGGGCGCGGGCGAGGTGCCGCCCCGGAGCACGGCGCGCGGCGGGCGTGGGGGCGGCGGGTATTCAAGGTCGGTCCGGCTCAGATCGGGCGCGTATCGTCCGGGTCGACCGGGCGGCGTTGCGGCATCAGCAGCAGATGGCTCGCGATCGGCCACAGCGCGGCTTCGACGAAACCGTCGACCAGATAGCGCCAACCGGGGAACGCGGCGCCCATCAGCAGGCGGATCACGAACGGGACGAGCTGCGCGCCGACCAGCAGCGGCGTGACGTACAGCACCTGCACGCCGATCGGCATCCACAGCACGCGGCGGTGGATCGTGATCGCGCCGTACGACAGCAGCGTATAGGCGAGCGCGTGCTCGCCGAGCAGCCCCGCGTCATGCACGTCCATCAGGATGCCGAGCGCGAACGCGACGCCCATCCCGACCTTGCGCGGCTGGTGGATGTTCCAGAACAGCAGCACGAGCGCGACGAAGTCGGGCACGCCGGGCAGGCGGCCCCACGGCATCAGGTTCAGCAGGAACGCGGCGGCGAGGCTGAAGACGATGAAGTACGGATTGACCGGCTGCAGGATGTATTGCGGGCGGTTCATCGCTGGGCTCCCGATTGCCCGGCGGCGGGCTTGGCCGGCGCGGCGGGGGCGGCCGGCGCCGGCTTCGCAACGGCGGGCTGGGCCGCGGCGGCCGGTTTCGCGTTCGCGTCGGCCTTGTCGGCTTTCTCGGCCTTCGCGGCGGCTTTCGCGCCCTTCTTGCCCTTCGCGTTCTTGTCGGCGGCGGGATCGGGCTCGGCCGGGCGCGGCGGGATGTCGTTCCGGTAATGCAGCACGAGCATCTGGCGCGCGCCGCGCACGGCCGCGACCGGGGCGCAGGTCACGCGGGCGAACGCGGTATCGGCGAGCTTGTCGACGCGCACGACCTTCGCGACCGGCAGGCCGGGCGGATAGACGCCGTCGAGGCCGCTCGTGACGAGCTCGTCGCCGGCGACGAGATCCGCGCTCGTCGGCACGAAGCGCAGGTCGAGCGAATCGCCCTTCGGCGTGCCGTAGATCACGCTGCGCAGGCCGGTGCGCAGCACCTGCACGGGAATCGCGAGATCGCGGTCGGTGACCAGCGTGACTTCGGATTGCAGCGGGAACACGCGCGTGACCTGGCCGACCACGCCGTCCTCGCTGACGACGGGCGAGCCGTCCTGGATGCCTTGCTGCGAGCCTTGCCCGACCACGATCTTCTGCGTGAACGGGTCGCTCGTGTCGTACTGGATCTCGACCGGCGTCGATTGCGTCGCGATGTGCTGGCGCAGCTCGAGCACCGCACGCAGGTGCGCGTTTTCCTGCGCGAGCACGGCGGCCTGGTTGGCCTGCGTGGACAGTTGCAGGTTGCGCTTGCGCAGGTCGTCGTTCTCGTGGCGCAGCGACGCGCCGGTGACGGCGATGTCGGCCGCGCCCATGAACAGGTCGCGCGGGACGAGCGCCGCGCGTTGCAGCGGATAGAGCACGGTGCCGAGCACGCCGCGGACGATTTCGAGCGTGCTGAAGCGCGCGTCCGACACGAGGAGCGCGATGGCGAGGGCGACGAAGAAGATGAGCCGCGCGAGCGCGGGCGGACCTTGCTTGAAGAGGGGCGGCGGACTGTATTCCATGGTCGGCGCCGGGCGCGTGTGATCGGTTAAATAATGCTCAGACGCGCAAACGGCGCGGCGGTTCGTTCTGAACGAGCGATCCGGCCACGCCGCGGGTGCGTCATATCAAACGGGACTGCCTAGGCGATCACTCGGCGATCACTCGTACGAGAAGATGCTGCCCAGCTTGTCCATGCGCTCGAGCGCCATGCCCGAACCGCGCACGACACAGGTCAGCGGATCTTCCGCGACGAGCACCGGCAGGCCGGTTTCTTCCGCGAGCAGACGATCGAGGTCGCGCAGCAGCGCGCCGCCGCCCGTCAGCATCATCCCGCGTTCGGCGATGTCGGCGCCGAGTTCCGGCGGCGTCTGTTCGAGCGCGATCTTCACCGACGACACGATCTGGTTCAGCGGATCGGTCAGCGCTTCGAGGATTTCGTTGCTGGAGATCGTGAAGCTGCGCGGGATGCCTTCCGACAGGTTGCGGCCCTTCACTTCCATTTCCTTGACTTCGGAGCCCGGGAACGCGGAGCCGATTTCCTTCTTGATCGCCTCGGCGGTTTGCTCGCCGATCAGCATCCCGTAATTGCGGCGGATGTAGTTGACGATCGCCTCGTCGAACTTGTCGCCGCCGACGCGCACCGAGCCCTTGTAGACGATGCCGCCGAGCGAGATCACGCCGACTTCGGTCGTGCCGCCGCCGATGTCGACGACCATCGAGCCGGTGGCTTCCGACACCGGCAGGCCCGCGCCGATCGCGGCCGCCATCGGCTCCTCGATCAGGTAGACCTGCGACGCGCCGGCGCCGTGCGCCGCTTCCTTGATCGCGCGGCGCTCGACCTGGGTCGAGCCGCACGGCACGCAGATGATGATGCGCGGCGACGGCGAGAACATGCGCGACTCGTGGGCCGTCTTGATGAACTGCTTGATCATCTGCTCGGTGACGGTGAAGTCGGCGATCACGCCGTCCTTCATCGGGCGGATCGCCTCGATGTTGCCCGGCACCTTGCCGAGCATCTGCTTGGCTTCCTTGCCGACCGCCTGGATCGTCTTCTTGCCGTTGGGGCCGCCTTCCTGGCGGATCGACACGACGGACGGCTCATCGAGCACGATGCCCTTGCCGCGCATGTAGATCAGGGTGTTTGCGGTGCCGAGGTCGATCGCGAGATCGTTGGAGAAGTAGCTGCGCAAAAAACCGAACATTCAGAATCCTGTTTCGCTCTGGGCCGGCCCTGCATAGCGAGCGCTGAGGGCGGCAGCGGAAAAAATAACAGCCTCGGGAAGCGTGGCGGAAGCGGCCGCCGCGGCGCACGAAGCTGCGAGTGATGTCTACCGGGGATCGCACGAAGCACGCACGGCTTGCCGAAGAGGGGCGAAACGGTGCGGGAAAAGGCTGCCGGGTTTGGGTCGAACGCGTAATGATACCTTATAATTTCTCGGTATTTGAATCGAAACGGGCGGTATTTTTGCCGCTTCGGCCCCGATTTTTGAGGGTGGGATCGCACCCTCCAACCCCCCGCCGCAGTGCTGCTTTCGACGCACTGCGCAGTCTTGTTTTTCCGGTGATCGCATGGCCCTGACCCTGACCGATGTGAAACGCATCGCGCACCTGGCGCGACTCGAAATGGCCGACGCCGACGCCGAGCACATGCTCGGCCAGCTCAACGAATTCTTCGGCCTCGTCGAGCAGATGCAGGCGGTCGACACCGCCGGCATCGCGCCGCTCGCCCACCCGATCGAACAGATCCAGGAAGTCGCGCAGCGCCTGCGCGACGACGCCGTGACGGAAGTCGTCGATCGCGACGACAACCAGCGTCCGGCGCCGGCCGTCCAGGACGGCCTCTATCTCGTGCCGAAGGTGATCGAGTAAGCATTCGATGACAAGCGCGCCGGCCGCCCGACGCCGCGCGCCACCCAGAATTCCCAGGAAAACCACTCAATGCACGCAAAAAGCCTGACCGAACTGCGCGCCGCGCTCGCCGCCAAGGAATGCTCGGCCGTCGAGCTCGCGCAGCACTACCTGAAACGGATCGACGCCGCGCGCGACCTGAACGCGTTCGTTCAAGTCGACGCCGATCTCACCCTCGCGCAGGCGAAAGCCGCCGACGCCGAACTCGCGCGCGGCGCGGGCGGCGCGTTGACCGGCCTGCCGATCGCGCACAAGGACGTCTTCGTCACGCGCGGCTGGCGCTCGACCGCCGGCTCGAAGATGCTCGCGAACTACGAGAGCCCGTTCGACGCGACCGTCGTCGCCCGCCTGCAGGCGGCCGGCATGGTCACGCTCGGCAAGACCAACATGGACGAGTTCGCGATGGGCTCGTCGAACGAGAATTCCGCGTTCGGCGCGGTGAAGAACCCGTGGGACACGAACGCGGTGCCGGGCGGCAGCTCGGGCGGCAGCTCGGCCGCCGTCGCCGCGCGCCTCGCGCCGGCCGCGACCGGCACCGACACCGGCGGCTCGATCCGCCAGCCCGCGTCGTTCGCGGGCGTGACGGGCATCAAGCCGACCTACGGCCGCGTGTCGCGCTACGGGATGATCGCGTTCGCGTCGTCGCTCGACCAGGGCGGCCCGATGGCGCAGAGCGCGTCCGACTGCGCGCTGCTGCTGAACGCGATGGCCGGCTTCGACGAGCGCGACTCGACGAGCCTCGAGCGCGACGACGAGGACTTCACGCGCCACCTCGGCCAGCCGTGGGCGGCCGGCAACGACGCGGGCAAGCCGCTCGCCGGCCTGCGCATCGGCTTGCCGAACGAGTATTTCGGCGAAGGCCTCGCCGACGACGTGCGCGCGGCGATCGACGCGGCGCTCAAGCAATACGAAGCGCTCGGCGCGACGCTCGTGCCGGTGTCGCTGCCGAAGACGGAGCTGTCGATCCCCGTGTACTACGTGATCGCGCCGGCCGAGGCGTCGTCGAACCTGTCGCGTTTCGACGGCGTGCGCTTCGGTCACCGCGCCGCGCAGTACGGCGATCTGCTCGACATGTACAAGAAGTCGCGCGCCGAAGGCTTCGGGCCTGAAGTGAAGCGCCGGATCCTGGTCGGCACCTACGTGCTGTCGCACGGCTACTACGACGCGTACTACCTGCAGGCGCAGAAGATCCGCCGCATCATCGCGAACGATTTCCAGGAAGCGTTCAAGTCCTGCGACGTGATCATGGGCCCGGCGTCGCCGACGGTCGCATGGGATCTCGGCGCGAAGGGCGACGATCCGGTGCAGATGTATCTCGCGGATATCTACACGCTGTCGGTGAGCCTCGCCGGCCTGCCCGGCATGAGCGTGCCGTGCGGCTTCGGCGCCGGCGCGAACGCGAAGCGCCCGGTCGGTCTGCAGATCATCGGCAACTATTTCAACGAAGCCCGGATGCTGCAGGTCGCCGACGCGTTCCAGCGCGCGACCGACTGGCACAAGCAAGTACCGGCAGGGGTGTAAGCACATGGCTACTCAGTGGGAAGTCGTTATCGGTCTGGAGACGCACGCGCAACTGTCGACCGTCTCGAAGATTTTCTCGGGCGCGTCGACGCAGTTCGGCGCCGCGCCGAACACGCAGGCGTGCCCGGTCGACCTGGCGCTGCCGGGCGTGCTGCCGGTGCTGAACCGCGGCGCGGTCGAGCGGGCGATCCGCTTCGGCCTCGCGATCGGCTCGACCATCGCGCCGCGCAGCATCTTCGCGCGCAAGAATTATTTCTACCCCGATCTGCCGAAGGGCTATCAAATCAGCCAGTACGAGATTCCGGTCGTGCAGGGCGGCTCGATCACGATCCAGGTGCCCGCCAACGAGAAGGCCGGCAAGCCCGCGTACGAGAAGACGGTCAACCTGACCCGCGCGCACCTCGAGGAAGACGCGGGCAAGTCGCTGCATGAAGACTTCGCCGGGATGACCGGGATCGACCTGAACCGCGCGGGCACGCCGCTGCTCGAGATCGTCACCGAGCCGGAAATGCGCAGCGCGGCCGAGGCCGTCGCGTACGCGAAGGCGCTGCACGGGCTCGTCGTGTGGCTCGGCATCTGCGACGGCAACATGCAGGAAGGCTCGTTCCGCTGCGATGCGAACGTGTCGGTGCGCCCGGTCGGCCAGGAGAAGTTCGGCACGCGCGCCGAGATCAAGAACCTGAACTCGTTCCGGTTCCTCGAGGAAGCGATCAACTACGAAGTGCGTCGCCAGATCGAGCTGATCGAGGACGGCGGCGAAGTCGTGCAGGAAACGCGCCTGTACGATCCGGACAAGCGCGAGACGCGTTCGATGCGCAGCAAGGAAGACGCGCACGATTACCGCTACTTCCCCGACCCCGACCTGATGCCGCTCGTGATCGGCCAGGACTGGATCGAGCGCGTGCAGTCGGGCATGCCCGAGCTGCCGGCCGCGATGCAGCAGCGCTTCGTCGACGAGTACGGCGTGTCCGCGTACGACGCGGGCGTGCTGACGTCGAGCAAGGCGATGGCCGCGTACTTCGAAGCGGTGGTCGCGAAGGCCGGCGCGGCGAACGCGAAGATCGCCGCGAACTGGCTGATGGGCGACGTGTCGTCGCAACTGAACCGCGACGGCATCGAGATCGACGCGATTCCGGTGTCGGCCGCGCAGCTCGCGCTGTTGCTGCAGCGCATCGCCGACGGCACGATCTCGAACAAGATCGCGAAGGAAATCTTCGCGACGATCTGGGACGAGAAGGCGACCGACGACGGCGCGGCCGATCGCATCATCGACGCGAAGGGCCTGAAGCAGATCTCGGACACCGGCGCGCTGGAAGCGATCATCGACGAAGTGCTCGCGGCGAACGCGAAGTCGGTCGAGGAATTCCGCGCGGGCAAGGAAAAGGCGTTCAACGCGCTGATCGGCCAGGCGATGAAGGCGACGAAGGGCAAGGCCAATCCGCAGCAGGTCAACGAACTGCTGAAGAAGAAGCTCGGCTGAGCATGCGCGCGCGCCTGAACCGCGCTTGACGACGGGCCGCTCCGAACCAGTTCGGGGCGGCCCGTTGCGTTTGGTGGATGCGTTATCGTATGCATCGCACCGTCCAACGGAGGAACGAATGGCGAAACAACCGTCGCTCGACGATTTCCGCGTGCCCTACAGCACGCGCGAGAAGGAAGCCGCCGCATTCAAGCTCGACGCGTTCGACCCGGCCGCGAAGCCGTTTTCGTCCGGCTCGAAGGAAGCCGACCGCGAACGGCTGTCGGTCGTGTCGACCGAGCTCGACGTGCAGCAGGAGCGCCTGCACACGCAGCAGAAGAAGCGCGTGCTGCTCGTGCTGCAGGGGATGGACACGAGCGGCAAGGACGGCACCGTGCGCGCGGTGTTTCGCGAGGTCGATCCGCTCGGCCTGCGCATCGTGCCGTTCAAGGCGCCGACGCCGATCGAGGCCGCGCACGACTTCCTGTGGCGCGTGCATGCGCAGGTGCCGGCGGCGGGCGAACTCGCGATCTTCAACCGCAGCCACTACGAAGACGTGCTGGTGCCGCGCGTGCTCGGCGCGATCGGCGACAAGGAGTGCGAGCGCCGCTACCGGCAGATCCGCGATTTCGAGACGATGCTGTTCGAGAACGGCACGACCATCGTCAAGTGCTTCCTGCACATCTCGAAGGACGAGCAGCGCGCGCGGCTGCAGGCGCGCATCGACGATCCGACCAAGCACTGGAAATTCGACATCTCCGATCTCGACGCGCGCAAGCACTGGGACGCTTACCAGTCCGCGTACCGCGACGCGCTCGCCGCGACGTCGGCCGAGCACGCGCCGTGGTACGTGATCCCGGCGAATTCGAAGACGCACCGCAACGTGATGATCGCCGAGCTGCTGCTGCGCACGATGACCGACATGAAGCTGGAATTCCCGCCGCCGAAGCCCGAGCTCGAAGGCGTGAAGATCCGTTAAGCTGCCACCCTGTAAAAACATCGAACTGAACGGAACCCGACATGATGCGAGTGATTACCGCCAACCTGAACGGCATCCGCTCCGCCGCGAAGAAGGGCTTCTTCGACTGGCTCGGCGAGCAGAACGCCGATTGCGTGTGCGTGCAGGAAATCAAGGTATCGGCCGACGACCTGCCGGCCGAATTCGTCGAGCCGCACGGCTTCAAGAGCTATTTCCACCACGCCGAGAAGAAGGGGTACAGCGGCGCGGGCGTGTACAGCCGCCGCGAGCCCGATGACGTGATCATCGGCTTCGGCAGCAGCGAATTCGATCCCGAAGGGCGCTACGTCGAGGCGCGCTACGGCAAGCTGTCGGTCGTGTCGGTGTACGTGCCGTCCGGATCGAGCGGCGAAGAGCGCCAGCAGGCGAAGTACCGCTTCATGGCCGAATTCATGCCGCACCTCGCCGCGCTGAAGAAGAAGCGCGAGGTGATCCTGTGCGGCGACGTGAACATCGTCCACAAGGAAATCGACATCAAGAACTGGAAGAGCAACCAGAAGAATTCGGGCTGCTTGCCGGAGGAGCGCGAGTGGCTCACGAAGCTGTTCGACGACGTCGGCTACGTCGACGTGTTCCGCACGCTCGACCCGCGTCCCGAGCAGTACACGTGGTGGAGCAACCGCGGCCAGGCGTACGCGAAGAACGTCGGGTGGCGGATCGATTACCAGATCGCGACCCCGGGTGTGGCCGGTACCGCGAAAAGCACGTCGATCTTCAAGGACATCAAGTTCAGCGACCATGCGCCGCTGACGGTGGATTACGACTACCAGAAGTGATGGCCGGCGTTGCGCCGCGCGCGCAGCCGCCGGGCGAGTCGTCCCGGTCGCCGGATGAAAGACGGGCCGCCTGTTCCGACGGGCGGCCCGTTTCGCTTGGGGCGGCGCTTACTGCTTCAACGACGCCATGTCGATCACGAACCGGTACTTCACGTCGCTCTTCAGCATCCGCTCGTAGGCCGTGTTGATCTGCTGCATCGGAATCGTCTCGATGTCGGACGTGATCCCGTGTTCCGCGCAGAAGTCGAGCATTTCCTGCGTTTCCGCGATGCCGCCGATCAGCGAGCCCGCGAGGCGGCGCCGCTTGAAGATCAGGTTGAACACCTGCGGCGACGGGTGGTCATGCTCCGGCGCGCCGACCAGCGTCATCGTGCCGTCGCGCTTCAGCAGGTGCAGGAACGGATTCAGGTCGTGCTGCGCGGCGACCGTGTTCAGGATGAAGTCGAAGCTGTTCAGATGCGCGTTCATCTGCGCCTCGTCCTTCGAGATCACCACTTCATGCGCGCCGAGCCGCTTGCCGTCCTCGATCTTCGACGGCGACGTCGTGAACAGCACGACGTGCGCGCCCATCGCGCGCGCCAGCTTCACGCCCATGTGGCCGAGGCCGCCGAGACCGACGATCCCGACCTTCTTGCCGGGGCCGACGTTCCACTGCCGCAGCGGCGAGTAGGTCGTGATCCCCGCGCACAGCAGCGGCGCGGCGCCGGCCGGGTCGAGCGTGTCCGGCACGCGCAGCACGAACGCCTCGTCGACGACGAGCTGCGTCGAATAGCCGCCGTACGTGATGTCGCCGGTGACGCGATCCTGGCCGTTGTAGGTGCCGACGAAGCCGTTCTCGCAATACTGTTCGAGACCTTCCGCGCAGCTCGCGCAGGTGCGGCACGAATCGACGAGGCAGCCGACGCCGACCAGCTCGCCGACCTTGAAGCGCGACACCTGCGGGCCGGTCGCGGTCACGCGGCCGACGATTTCATGGCCCGGCACGACCGGATAGATCGTGTTGCGCCATTCGTTGCGCGCCTGATGAAGATCCGAGTGGCAGACGCCGCAATAGAGGACGTCGATCTGGACGTCGAGGTCGCGCAGCGCGCGACGCTGGAATTCGAACGGGGCGAGCGGCGACTGCGAATCCGTCGCCGCGTAGGCATAGGTTGTGCTCATGCGGTGGGCTCCTTGTCCGGAAAAGATCCGGCGAAACAGACTGCCGTCGCATCGTGTGGCGATGCGGCGAGACAGGTGCCTATCGTAAGGAGCGCACCGCCGCGGTGAAATACCCGAAGGTCTGGAAGATTTGCCTATTCCTCTCGAATTGCCCGCGAACAGCCGTCAAAATACGTTCGCGGTGCTACATTGCAAGCCAGATTCTCTTGCACGACAGGACGACGCCGATGAGCTTCCAGCCCCTTTTCGACGACTCGGGCGACCGTGTGCGGTGCCGCATGATCGAGCTGCATTCGCGTCTCGCGCCGAATGAAGGCGATACGCTGGCGGCGCTCGACGGCGTGCGCTTCATTCGTGTGAGCCGTCCGGTGCCGCGCATGCCGGTACTGTACGAACCGAGCATCGTCGTCGTGTGCCAGGGCCGCAAGCTCGGTTATCTCGGCGATCGCTCGTTCGTCTACGACGCGCAGCAGTATCTGGTGCTGTCGGTGCCGCTGCCGTTCGAGTGCGAAACCTTCGCGACCCTGGACGAGCCGTTTCTCGCGATCTCGATCCGCGTCGATCTCGCGGTGATCGCCGAACTCGCGATCCTCCTCGACGAGACGCTCGGTGCCGCGGTCAGCGAGCCGCACGGCGTCTATTCGACGCCGCTCGATGCGCCGCTCGCCGACGCGGTGGTGCGCCTGCTCGAAACACTCGCGTCGCCGCACGACACGCGCGTGCTCGGGCCCGCGATCATGCGCGAGATCGCGTACCGCGTGCTGACCGGCGCGCAGGGCGATGCGATTCGTGCGGCGCTCGTCCAGCAGCATCATTTCGGCCGCGTCGCGAAGGCGCTGCGCCGCATCCATGCGGACCTGAAGGCCGATCTCGACGTCGAGACGCTCGCGCGCGAGGCCGGGATGAGCGTCGCGGTGTTCCACGCGCAGTTCAAGCACGTGACGGCGACGTCGCCGATGCAGTACGTGAAGGCCGCGCGGCTGCACCAGGCGCGGCTGATGATGGTGCAGGACGGTGTCGGTGCGGGCGCGGCGGCCGCGCGGGTCGGCTATGCGAGCGCGTCGCAGTTCAGCCGCGAGTTCAAGCGGCTGTTCGGCCGCAGCCCCGGAGACGAAGTGCGCTGGATGCGCGACAGCGGGGTGCGCCCGGCGATGGCCGACGTGGACGCGTAGCGTCCGCCGTTTCGCGCGGCGGCTCAGCGCCGCACGATCTTGCGCCGCTGGGCGCTGATGCCCGCGTAGTCGGGCAGCGATTCGACGCGTTTGCCCGTCGCCTTCGCGTACAGCGGCATCAGGTCCGGCAGCCGGTTCAGCAGATCCTGGCGGCGGGCGCTGCTGTACGGGTGCGTGTAGATGAAGCCCGACGCCTTGTTCGCGCGCGTCGCGACCGCGAGCTTGTCCCACAGCGTGATCGCCGCGCGCGGATCGAAGCCCGCGCGTGCGGCGATGTCGCCGCCGATCACGTCGGCCTCGGTCTCGTCGGTCGGATCGTAGTGGAGCGACTGCAGGCGCTCGCCGAGGTTCAGCGCCTGCGGCAGCGGATCGCCGACGCCGAACAGCGGCGGCAGCGCGGCCGCGCGCAGCGACGTCTGCGAGGTCATGCTGAAATTGCTGCGCGCGTGTTCGCGCAGCGCATGCGCGATGCCGTGCGCGAGCAGCACGCCGAGCTCGTCGTCGTTCAGGCGCACGCGCTCGAGCATGCCGCCGTACACGAGCACCTTGCCGCCCGGCAGACAGGTCAGGCGGATGTCGCGCGAGCGGATCGCGTTGACGTCCCACGCCCAGCTTTTCACGCGGTCGTTCCACTTCACCGAATACGGCGCGAGCTTCGCGACGATCGCGCGCAGCCGCTTCACGCGCGGCTGGTTCGCGGGCAGCAGACGATTGCTGTCGGCGGCCGCCTGCACGATCTGCGCGTATTCGTTCGCGGTGAGCTGTTCGAGCAGCGGCGACGGGATCAGCGTGCGGAACGCGATCGCGTTGCCGTAGCGGACCTGCTGCGGCGTCGGCGTATAGGCTTTCGCCGGCACCGCGGCGCCGGTCGGCTGCGCGCCTTCCGCGGCGGACTGCGGAACGGGCGCGGCGGACGTGGCGGCGGCGGGCGGTGCCGCCTGCGCCGCGACCGGTGCGGAGCCCGCTGCCGTCGCGCCGGTGTCGGTCGCGTGCGCGAGCGTCGCGGCGAGTGCCGCGGCGCCGACGCTCAGCGAAGCCGCCGCGTGTGCGAGACGATGCAGGCGGTTACCGCGCACGGCTCGCCTCGCCGTTGCGTGCGGTGCCGTTCCACGGCGCGATCCTGAACAGCAGCAGCATGCCGGGAATCGCAAGCGCGGTACACACGATGAAGTAGTCGAACCAGCCGATCTTCGCGACGACGAAGCCGCTCGCGGCCGACGCGAGCGTGCGCGGCACCGACGCGAGGCTCGTGAACAGCGCGAACTGCGTGGCCGTGTAGCGCGGGTCGGTCGTGCTCGCGATGTATGCGACGAACGCGGCCATCGTCAGGCCGGTCGTGAAGGTTTCGAAGCCGTAGACGATCGCGAGCGCGACCGTCATCGGGCTGAATTGCGGCGTGACGGCGATACCGAACACCGACAGCGCGGCCGCGATCGCGTGGCTCGTCGACACCGTGAAGTCGTACAGCACCGCGAGCGCCGGCGAGCCGGGGCCGAGCTGCGCGAGCCATGCGAAGCCGAGTGTCGACACCATCTGCAGCGCGCCGAAGATCCACAGCCCGCGGCCGATGCCGATCCTCACGAGCCAGATGCCGCCGATGATGCCGCCGGCGACGCTCGCGACGAGCGCGGTGGTCTTCGCGACGATGCCGATCTCGGTGCGCGTGAAGCCGATGTCGAGGAAGAACGACGTCGACAGCGTGGTGGCCATCGTGTCGCCGATCTTGAACAGGAAGATGAACGCGATGACGAGCAGCGCGCCGGCCCAGCCGTCGCGCTGGATGAATTCGCGGAACGGCAGCACGATCGCATCGCGCAGGTTGCGCGGCGGTGCGCCGACCACTTCCGGCTCGCGCACGACGAGCGTCATCAGGATGCCCGGCAGCATGAACGCGCCGGTGATCGCGAACACGGCGTCCCACGGCAGATGGTCCGACAGGATCAGCGCGAGCGAGCCGGGGATCAGCGCGGCGAGCTTGTATGCGTTCACGTGCACCGCGTTGCCGAGGCCCTGCTCGGTGTCGCGCAGCAGCTCGCGGCGATACGCGTCGATCACGATGTCGGCGCTTGCGCCGAAGAACGCGACGAGCGTCGTGAGCGCGGCGACCGTCCAGATCGAGTCGCGCGGCGACACGAAGCCGAGCGCGGCGATCGCGCCCGCGACCAGCAACTGCGTGAGCAGCAGCCAGCCGCGCCGGCGGCCCGGCCGCCAGCCGGGCAGGCGCGGGACGTAGCGGTCCATCAGCGGCGCCCACAGGAACTTCCACGTATACGGGAACTGGATCAGCGCGAACAGGCCGATTTCCTTCAGGTTCACGCCCTCGGAGCGCAGCCATGCCTGCACGAGGTAGACGAGCGTGAAGAGGGGCAGCCCCGACGTGAAGCCCAGGAACACGCAGATCAGCATGTGCGTGTTCAGATAGGCGCGCCAGCCGGGGTGATCCTCGTGAGCGGTGAGTGCGGGCGCCTCGTGTGGCGTTTTCGACATGGAATGGAACTGGGTAGCGTTGACTGATGGCGGCGGCAGCGCAGGCGGCGCGGACGGCGCAGGAGGGGCGGCCGCGCACGCGGGCGGGCCGGATCTTCCGTCAACGGCTCCCCGGCTCAGCTGCGCTTGACGCGATAGACAGCAAGACTACCACGCCAGTTCGCTCCCCATCGAATCGGCTGGCCTTCGTGCAGCACGACGCGGTCGAGGATCGTGACGCCGACCTCGGGCGCGAGCGCCTCGAAATCCTTGATCGTCAGCACCCGCACGTTCGGCGTGTTGTGCCACTGGTACGGCAGCGATTTCGACACCGGCATGCGGCCCTGCAGCACCGACAGCCGGTGCGACCAGTAGCCGAAGTTCGGGAACGACACGATGCACTCGCGGCCGACGCGCGCCGTTTCGCGCAGGATCGCGGCCGTCTGGTGGATCGTCTGCAGCGTCTGCGACAGGATCGCGATGTCGAAGCTGTGATCCTCGAACAGGCGCAGGCCGTCCTCGAGGTTCTGCTGGATCACGTTGATGCCGTTCTTCGCGCTTGCGAGCACGCCCGCGTCGTTCAGCTCGATGCCGTAGCCGGTGACGTCCAGCTCCTCCATCAGCAGCGCCAGCAGCGAGCCGTCGCCGCAGCCGAGATCGAGCACGGTCGAGCGCGGCTCGACCCAGCGGGCGATCGTGCGGAAGTCCGCGCGCGCGGACAGGGAATTCAGCGCTTGCTGGTTCATGCTCCCACCTCGAGGGCGATTCGTTCGTAATACGCACGGATCAGGTTGTGATAGCGCGCGTCGTCGAGCAGGAACGCGTCGTGGCCGTGCGGCGCATCGATTTCCGCGTAGCTGACCGTGCGCTTGTTGTCGAGCAGCGCCTTCACGATCTCGCGCGAGCGCGCCGGCGCGAAGCGCCAGTCGGTCGAGAAGCTCGCGATCAGGTATTTCGCCTGCGTGTGCGCGAGCGCGGCCGTCAGGTTGCCGTCGAACGCCTTCGCCGGGTCGAAGTAATCGAGCGCGCGCGTGATCAGCAGGTAGGTGTTCGCGTCGAAGTAGTCGGCGAACTTGTCGCCCTGGTAGCGCAGGTACGACTCGACCTCGAATTCGACGTCGAAGCTGAAGTTGTACGCGTCGAGCGCGCCGTCCGCACGGCGCAGCGCGCGGCCGAATTTCTCGGCCATGTCGTCGTCCGACAGGTAGGTGATATGACCGATCATCCGCGCGACGCGCAGGCCGCGCTTCGGCTTCACGTCGTGCGCGTAGTAGTCGCCGCCGTGGAAATCGGGATCGGACAGGATCGCCGAGCGCGCGACTTCGTTGAACGCGATGTTCTGCGCGGACAGCTTCGGCGTCGACGCGATGTCGATGCAGTGCGCGACGCGCTCCGGATACATCAGGCTCCATGCGAGCGCCTGCATCCCGCCGAGGCTGCCGCCCATCACCGCGGCGAAGCGCTCAATGCCGAACGCATCGGCGACGCGCGCCTGCGCGTGTACCCAGTCCTCGACGGTGACGACCGGAAAGCGCGCGCCGTACGGCTTGCCGGTCGACGGATCGATGCTCATCGGGCCGGTCGAGCCGAAACACGAGCCGAGGTTGTTCACGCCGATCACGAAGAAGCGGTTGGTGTCGAGCGGTTTGCCGGGGCCGACCATGTTGTCCCACCAGCCGGTGCTGCGCGGATCGTCCGCGTAGACGCCGGCGACGTGATGCGACGCGTTCAGCGCGTGGCAGACGAGCACCGCGTTCGAGCGCGCGGCATTGAGCTCGCCGTACGTTTCGACGACGAGTTGATAGTTGCCGAGCGCGCTGCCGCTTTGCAAGCGCAGCGGTTCGGCGAAATGCATGGTCTGTGGAGCGACGATGCCGATCGATTCCATTCGTTCCGCCTTATGACTGGGCGGCTAAACGGTGTCGGCGAGGCGCGGAGTCGGAGATGCGCGGCTGACGACCTCTTTAGCCGCATTTGTAGTGAACCGCCGGGACGAAGACGAAACCAAGGCCCCGGCCGGTTCGCGCGCCCGCAATCGAGTCAGCAAATCGGCGCGCTTCCGACCTGCCGCCACCGGGCGGCAAGTCGGCAAAGTATAGCGGAAATTGCGCGGAACGCCGATTCGGGCGGGTGAGGGGCGCTCATCGGCCCGGTGTCGACGCCGGGCCGCCGGCATGAAGCGGGACGCCGAACCGTACCGCGTCACCAGCGGTACTTCGCCGCCAGCTCGCCCTTGACCACCGCATAGTCGGACAGGTTCGCTTCCACGCCGAGCCCGGCCGAGATCGCGAAGCGTTTCGACAACTGGCCCGTCGCGCCGATCCGGAACGCCGCCCGGTCGCGCGGCACACTGAACGAGAACGCGTTGCGATCGAGCGTCAGCGATCGCGAGCCGGGGCCATGCCACCAGTTCGCCTCGATGAACGGCCGCAACTCGCGCCCGGACGGCATCGCGGTTACACCGTGCACGCGTACGCCGAGCCGGGTCAGCACGTCGGTCGAGCCCTGCCCGTCGAGACGGCCGCCCGGTGTGTCGTGCGCGGCCGCGTGATAGTCGGACACGACGAGTTGCGCCTCGGGCTCGACGAAGAACCGCGTATCGCCGCGTTCGTAGAACGGGATCGAATAGCCGGTCTCGACCGATCCCGTCACGGTGCGCGAACGGTACGAATCCCCGGCGAGACTGCCGCCGACGCTGTTCGCGTACGCGCCGTACATGAACCACGTATCGACGTAGGGGCCGGACAGGATGTCGCGATTGCCGTACCACGTGCCGTACAGCCCGACGTTGTAGCCCGCGACGCTGCCGCGCGCGGTGGCGTCGGCCATGCGGTGCTCCACCGCATTCCACAGCGGACGGGTCGACCAGCTCGTCTGGCTGGCGTACATGCCCATCGCGCCGACGCGCACGCTGCCGCCGCGGCCGTCGTCGAAACGGAACAGGTCGGCGCCCGCGTGGATCAGGCGGCCGTTGCCCGACACGCTGCGCGCGCCACCCGACATCGACGTGAACTGGCCTTCGGCGCGCACCCACACTGCGCCGTCGAGCGGGCCCGACGTCGAGCCGGTGGTGCGCAGCGTGCGGTCCTCGCGTTGATGCAGGCTGTGGATCGCCATCATCGCAGCCGCGTCGGCGTTCGCCAGATACGCATCGGGTTCCGGTGCGACGGCACTGGAGGGCGGGGGCGGTGTCGTCCCCGGGAGGTTCGGCGAGTTGCCGTCATTGCCGCCGCTCTCCCCCGGCGGTGCCGGCGGCACGGGCGGCTCCGGCGGCCGAGGCGGCTCGGGCTTCGCGGCCGAAACGAGGTACCAGTCTTCCGCGTGGCCGCCATGGCCGCCGCGCGCGAGCATGTAGTCGTAGCCGCCGGCCGACAGCGTGCCGAAACCCTGCCGATAGCCATCCGATGCCGCATCGAGTGCGAATGCCGACGCTTCCGTCGTGCCGCCGTTACGGGTTTCGACGACCGGGATGCCGATCGTCGTTTGCGCGCCGTCGCCGCCGGCCCGCTTCACGATGATGTCCGTGTTGCCCGATGCGTGACCGCCGTCGATCACGAGGCGGTCGGTCGGCGACGTATCGTCGCGCAGCGTCGTATGGATCAGCAGCTTGCCGTTGTGCGCCGCGTAGTCGCCGGTGACGACGAGCGTGCGCGGCGCGCCGGCGGCGGGCGGTGCCGTGAACGCGATCGTCGAGTCGTTCAGCGCGACGGAACCGACCGTCGAGTCGCCGGTGACGGACCAGCGGCTGCCGGCGTCGAGCGACAGTGCGCGCACCGCGTCGGTTGCGCCGGCCCACACGGCGGCGCGGGACAGCGCGACGTCGGTGACCGCGTGCGTCGCGCTGCCGTCGTCGGTCGGAAGATTCACGATGTCGCCGTCGGCCTGCGCGCCCGTGTCGAGCGTCAGATGCACGGGGGCGCCGGACGCCGCGTTCACCGACAGCAGCGTGCCGTTGCCGCCCGTGACGCGCGTGCCGTTGCGCAGCGAGATGATCGCATCCGATGCTTCGATCGCGCCGTGCCGACCGCTGACGAGCGTGCTGTCATCGGCCGTCAGCATGCCGCCATGGACGCTCGCGGCCGACGCGCCCGTACCGGTCGTTCGTACGTCGGCGTGCGACAGGTCGATCGTGCCGTTGGCGGTTGCCCGGAGCGCCGTGCCGCCGACGCCGCTCGTCGTGACCGTTGCGTCCGTGAGCGCTGCCACGGAGCCGGCGCCGCTGGCGAGCACGCCATATGCGCGTTCGCCGCTCGTCGCGATCGCGCCGCGACTGACGGCGATCTGGCCGCCGAGCCGTGCGACGGCGCCGATAGCACGGTCGCCGGTGGTCGTCACGTCGGTGTCGCTTGCGCGCACGATCGGCGCGTCGACGCCTTCCTTCGATGCATACAGCCCATGCGCGCTGACGCCTTGCGTGTGCACACGCGTGCGCACGAGGTCGACCTGGCCTTGCCGCGTGTCGACACCGAGCGCGACGTTGCCCTCGGTGTTCAGACGCGCGTCGCTGTACGTGACGGACGACGCGCCGGGGATGAACAGCGCGGACGCATAGTCGCCGCTCGTCCGGACGTCGACGTGAGCGAGCGTCGCGCGAATGTCGTCGTAGCTGACGAACGTGCCGTAAGCGAAGTCGCCGCCGGTACGGATCAGCGTGTCCGTGGCGTTCACGACGGCGCCCGGCGCGAAGTTCACCGCGATGCCGTGCGCTTCGCGGCCGCGCGTGACGATGGCGCTGCCGGCAATGTCGACGCGGCTGCCGCTGACGTCGAGGTAGACGCCGTGCGCATTCTTTCCGTCGGTGTCGATCGAAACGTTCTCGGCGGTCGCGCTGCCGCCGAGGCGGGCGTCGATGCCGGTCGCGAGGAAACCGCGCGTCCGGATTTCGATGTCGCGCAGCGCGATGCGCGAGCCGTCGCCGGTGACGGAGGCGCCCGCCGACGAAGCGCCGGTCGAGAACAGGCGCGTCTTGCCGGTGGTGGCGAGCACGCCGCCGTTGACGGCGGAGAATACCGGCCTGCCGTAGTCGGTCGTCGAATAGTCGCCGGGGGCCACCTCGAGTGCGACACCGTCCGCGCGTTGCGCGCCGCCGTTCGTGATCTGCGCGGACGACGGCCACGGCATGATCGCACCGGCAAGCAGAGCGACACGCGCGAGCTGCGTTGCGCGCGTGGACGGCAGCGCATGGCGCGGCCCGGCCCCTTCGCACCGTCTGCCAGGGGACGTTTGAAAATGCTGAAACTCGCGATACACGCTGTTTGCTCCCGTTGTATTTTTGAACGGGTGAAAATTAGCGTGATTGGGCCGAATGCGAAATTGGACGAGTTCGAATTACGATGTGCCCGGCGCAGCGGCGGGCCGCGAGCGGCGCTGCGCGCGTCAGACGCCGGTCACTGCAGGATCAGCCGCAAATGCGCATCGGCCTGTTCGCTCGGCGGTTTCTGAAATCCGCCCTTCGCGAAACGGTGCCACCGGCCGATCACGTAACTGACGAGCAGATTCGCGCGAGCCGCGGGATCGTAGTCGGCCGGCAGCACGAACGGTGTTGCGCCGTCCTGCGGCGCATTCGCTTCCGTGCGCGCGACGCGCAGGCATTGCTTGATCGTCGCCTCGATGCGGTCGAGCAACTGGTTCACGCGTTCGGTCAGGCGCTCGTCCTCGCCGACCAGCGCCTCGCCGGTCAGCACGCGCGTCATCCCGGGGTTCTTCGTGGCGAAATTGAGCATCGTCAATGCGATCGTGCGCGCCTGCAGCACGCCGTTCGGCTCCTTCGCGACGATCTGGTTGACGAGCCCGAACAGCGACTGCTCGATGAACTCGATCAGCCCCTCGTACATCTTCGCCTTGCTGGGGAAATGCCGGTACAGCGCGGCTTCCGACACGTCGAGCCGGGCCGCGAGCGCGGCCGTCGTGATTTTTTCGGGTTTCGGCGCCTCGAGCATGGTCGCGAGCGTCTGCAGGATCATGACGCGGCGCTCGCCCGGCTTCGGGCGCGGGCGGGACGGCGTGGCGTGGCTTTCCGTTACGGCTTGGTCCTGCGGGTGAGTCGGCTGCATTTTTGTCGCCCCGATCGAGTGCCCAGTCGCAGCGATTTTAACGAACGAATGCGCTGGTCGACGTAATGCGGGCGGCCGGTGTTCGGCAAATGGCTCGGCAGGTGGCCCGTGATCCATACCGTGCCGATGCCGAGGCGCTTGTAGTGCTTCAAGTGGCTGCGGGTATCCTCGACGAGGATCGCGTCGGCCGCACGCGCATGCGCGGCGCGCAGTATCCGGCGCAGCATCGTGTGATCGGGCTTCGCGCGCCACGCACGGCGGTCGCGCATGTGCTCGATCGCGATCACGCGCTCGAACAGCCGCTCGATGCGCAGCTCGCGCAGCACCGCGCGCGCGTAGTTCTCCGGCGCGTTGGTCAGCACCAGCTTGCGACCCGGCAGCGCGGCGACGATGCGCGCGAGGCCGCGCTCGGCGCGCACCATCGCGGGCAGGTCGGAAAACGTGTGGACCACGCGCAGGAAGTCGTGCGGGTCGATCGGGTGATGACGGGTGAGGCCGAGCAGCGCGGCGCCGTAGCGCTCGGTGTAGCCGTTGCGCAGGCGATCGGCTTCGGCGCGCTCGACCTGCAGCGCGTCGACGATGTATTGCGTCATCGCGCGATTGATCTCGGGAAAGATCGCGTGCGACGCGTGATGAAGCGTGTTGTCGAGATCGAACAGCCAGACCGGCGCGCCGGCGCGCGGCCGGTGGCGCGAGATGCGCCGGCGTCGCAGCGACGCCGGCAGGTGGGGGCTGGCAGGCGGGCGGCGCGCGCTCAATGCGAGCGGATCATCGTGCCGAACGGCTGCTCGGTCAGGATTTCCAGCAGCACCGAATGCTCGATCCGGCCGTCGACGATGTGCACCGACTTCACGCCGCTCTTCGCGGCGTCGAGCGCCGACGAGATCTTCGGCAGCATGCCGCCGGAGATCGTGCCGTCCTCGAACAGCGCGTCGATCTCGCGCGCGGACAGATCGGTCAGCAGGTTGCCGTCCTTGTCCATCACGCCCGGGATGTTGGTCATCATCAGCAGCTTCTCGGCGTTCAGCACGGTCGCGAGCTTGCCCGCGACGAGATCGGCGTTGATGTTGTACGACAGGCCGTCTTCGCCGAAGCCGATCGGCGAGATCACCGGAATGAACGCGTCGTCCTGCAGCGCCTTCACGACCGCCGGGTTGATCGCCTCGACTTCGCCGACCTGGCCGATGTCGATGTACTGGCCCGGGTTGTCGCGATCCGGCATCAGCAGCTTGCGCGCGTGGATCAGGCCGCCGTCCTTGCCCGTGAGGCCCACCGCGTGGCCGCCGAAGTGGTTGATCAGCATCACGATGTCCTGCTGCACTTCGCCGCCGAGCACCCATTCGACGACTTCCATCGTCTCTTCGTCGGTGACGCGCATGCCCTGGATGAAGGTGCCGGCCTTGCCGATCTTCTTCAGCGCGTGATCGATCTGCGGGCCGCCGCCGTGGACGATCACCGGGTTGATGCCGACCAGTTTCAGCAGGATCACGTCGCGCGCGAAGCCCTGCTTGAGCCGCTCTTCCGTCATCGCGTTGCCGCCGTATTTGATGACCACGGTCTTGCCGTGGTAGCGACGGATGTACGGCAGCGCCTCCGCGAGGATTTCTGCTTTCAGCGTGGGGGCGATCTGCGAGAGGTCGATGGGCTCGGACATGGCGGCGGCTCTGGCTGGGAACGGTTGAAACAGGGCGAATTGTACAGGAGTGGCGCAGCGCAGCATCGGGTTTTTGGGCCGGCCGGAACACCGGCGGCGCGGCGCGGCATCGCACGCGGCGGCCCGCCGGCTATGGCGCGGCACGATTCGGGGCGCCGTCGCGCGGCGGGCGCCGGCGGGCGGGCGCGCATGCGTTGGCGGGCACCGCGGCCGGGCGGCCGGCGTGCAAAATTCAGCCGCCGCGCTATGCTTGTCGCGTGGGGCGATGTCCCGCCCGCTTCCGCGACTGCGCCATGACCGATTCCGCCGCCGACGCCCGTTCCGTCCCGCGCCGTGCGCGCTGCCCGCACTGCGGGCGCGGCTTCGACTGCGGCGCGCACACGCAGCCGTTCGACTGCTGGTGCGCGTCGATGCCGATGCTGCCCGGCGGCACGCCGCCCGCGGCCGGTGCGCGGTGCCGATGCCCCGAGTGTCTGGCCGACGAGATCGCGCAGCGCATGGCCGGCGAGGCCGGTTGACGCGGCGCGCCGCGCACGCGTGCCGCCCGTTCGCACGCGTGGATCCGGCCCCGCTAGGGGCGCCGGGCGCTAAACGGGTAAACTGCCCGGATGCAACGAATCACCACCACCGGGCGCGTCAACCTCAGTCACCTGTTCTGGCTCCGCAATCTCGCGATCATCGGCCAGCTCGTGACGATCGGCGTCGTGCAGACCTATTTCGGCGTGCATCTGCCGCTGCCGGCGATGCTGATGGTCATCGCGCTCGAAATCGTTTTCAACGCGCTGACCTGGGTGCGCGTGCTGCGCGCGCGGCCCGAGACCAATTTCGAGCTGCTCGGCCAGCTGTGGGTCGACCTCGGCGCGCTGTCCGCGCTGCTGTTCCTGTCGGGCGGCACGACCAATCCGTTCGTGTCGCTGTACCTGCCGTCGCTCGCGATCGCGGCGGCCGTGCTGCCGTGGCACCTGATGATCTGGCTCGCGGCGTTCGCGGTCGCGTGCTACGCGGCGCTCGGCTTCGATTCGGTGCCGCTCAACATGGACAACCCGGCGAACCTGTTCGATTACTACCGGACCGGCATGTGGGCGAACTTCATGGTCAGCGTCGGGCTGATCGCGTGGTTCGTCGCGCGCATGTCGAATGCGCTGCGCCAGCGCGACGCGGCGCTCGGCGAGGCGCAGCAGCACCTGCTGCGTGACGAGCGGGCCGTCGCGCTCGGCGTGCAGGCCGCCACCGTCGCGCACGAAATGGGCACGCCGCTGTCGACGATCGCGATGCTCGCCGAGGAGTTGCGCGACGCGGCGCGCGCCGATCCGGGGCTGGCGCGCTACGAGGCCGACCTGAAGGTGCTCGAGGAACAGATGACGCTCTGCACGTCGGCGCTCGCGCGCCTGCGCAGCCGCGCGAGCGCGCCGGCGAGCCGCCAGCCGGTGGACGACTGGCTCGACACGTTCGTCGAGCACTGGCGCCTGCGACATCCGCACGTGCAGTTCGAACTGCTCGGCGCGCGCCCGTCGGGCGTCGCGCTCGACGATACGGTCGCGGCCGGCCAGATCCTGACGATCCTGCTCGACAACGCCGCGCGCGCGAGCCCGCAGCGCGTGACGCTCGCCGCGAAGGTCGCGCACGACCGCGCGACCGACGAAATCGAATTCGAGGTATGCGACGACGGGCCCGGCATTCCGGCCGCGCTGCGCGAATCGCTCGGCGCGATGCCGGTCGACAGCACGCAGGGCGGGCACGGCGTCGGCCTGTATCTCGCGTTCAGTGCGGCCGCGCGGCTGGGCGGCGAGATCGAACTGTCCGATGTCGCGCCGCGTGCGGCCGGCGGCAACGGGCGGGCGGCCGGTGCGGCGAATGGCCACGCGGCGGCCGCATCGGGACAACGCACGGGTGCACGCGCGGCCGAACGGCCAGCCGGCACGCCGGACGGCCGCCCGGCCGGCGCCGCGCCCGGGCGCGGCACGCGGGCCGTGCTGCGCCTGCCGGTCGCGCGTGTCGCGATGCCGGCTGCCTCAACCAACACGTAGACGGAGAAACCCCATGAGCGAGAACAATTTCCTGGTGATCGACGACAACGAGGTGTTCGCGGGCACGCTCGCGCGCGGCCTCGAGCGCCGCGGTTACGCGGTCCAGCAGGCGCACGACAAGGAGGCGGCGCTGCGGCTCGCCGCAGGCGGCAAGTTCCAGTTCATCACCGTCGACCTGCATCTCGGCGAGGATTCGGGGCTGAGCCTGATCGCGCCGTTGTGCGACCTGCAGCCCGATGCGCGGATCCTGGTGCTGACCGGCTACGCGAGCATCGCGACCGCCGTGCAGGCCGTGAAGGAAGGCGCCGACAACTACCTCGCGAAGCCGGCGAACGTCGAGTCGATCCTGGCCGCGCTGCAGACCAACGCGACCGAAGTGCAGGCCGAGGAGGCGCTCGAGAACCCGGTCGTGCTGTCGGTCGACCGGCTCGAATGGGAGCATATCCAGCGCGTGCTGGCCGAGAACAACAACAACATTTCGGCGACCGCGCGGGCGCTGAACATGCACCGCCGCACGCTGCAGCGCAAGCTCGCCAAAAAGCCGGTGCGGCAGTAAGCGGCGACGCGCCGGCGCGCACGCACGCCGGGTGGCACGGGCGTCGCGCGATGCGATCGGGAGCGACGCAACGCGACGCGCTACGGCGCAGCCGCGCCGCGCTGTCCCGCACGAAGCCGCGAGCGCGGCCACGGGCGCGCACCAACGAAAACGGGCGGCCCGCGGGCCGCCCGTTTCGCTGTCGCCGCCGCGCGCGTTACAGCACATAGCGCGACAGGTCTTCGTCCTGCGACACTTCGCCGAGCGCGCGGTCGACATACTGCGCGTCGATCGTCACGCGCTCGCCGGCGTGGTTGCCCGCCGAGAACGACACTTCCTCGAGCAGCTTCTCGATCACCGTGTACAGCCGGCGCGCGCCGATGTTCTCGGTTTTTTCGTTGACCGCGAACGCGATCTCGGCGAGGCGCCGGATACCGTCGTCGGCGAATTCGAGTTGCACGTCCTCGGTGGCGAGCAGCGCCTGGTACTGCTTGACGAGGCTCGCGTCGGTCGCGTCGAGGATCGCCTCGAAGTCTTCGACCGACAGCGAATCGAGCTCGACGCGAATCGGGAAGCGCCCCTGCAGTTCGGGAATCAGGTCGCTCGGCTTCGCGAGGTGGAATGCGCCGCTCGCGATGAACAGGATGTGATCGGTCTTCACCATCCCGTACTTCGTGTTGACCGTCGTGCCCTCGACGAGCGGCAGCAGGTCGCGCTGCACGCCCTGGCGCGACACTTCGCCGCCGCTGCCTTCGTTGTTGCGCGACGTGATCTTGTCGATCTCGTCGAGGAACACGATGCCGTTCTGCTCGACGTTCTGCACGGCCTTCGTCTTCACTTCCTCTTCGTTCAGCATCTTCGCCGCTTCCTCGTCGGTCAGCAGCTTCAGCGCTTCCTTGATCTTCACCTTGCGGCGCTGCTTCTTGCCGCTGCCGAGGTTCGAGAACATCGAGCGGATCTGCTCGGTCATCTCTTCCATCCCCGGCGGCGCCATGATGTCCATGCCGACGGTCGGCTGCTCAAGGTCGAGCTCGACTTCCTTGTCGTCGAGCTGGCCTTCGCGCAGGCGCTTGCGGAAGGTCTGGCGCGTTGCGTTGTTGTCGTCGTTCGCGTGCTCGGCATTGCCGCCGAAGCCCACCGCGCGCGGTTGCGGCAGCAGGATGTCGAGGATGCGGTCTTCGGCCTGGTCGGTCGCCTTGCTGCGCACCTTGCGCATTTCGGCTTCGCGCGTCTGCTTGACCGAGATCTCGATCAGGTCGCGCACGATGCTGTCGACGTCGCGGCCGACGTAGCCGACTTCGGTGAACTTGGTCGCCTCGATCTTGATGAACGGCGCATCGGCGAGCTTCGCGAGGCGGCGCGCGATTTCGGTCTTGCCGACGCCCGTCGGCCCGATCATCAGGATGTTCTTCGGGGTGATTTCCTGGCGCAGCGGGTCGGCGACCTGCTGGCGGCGCCAGCGGTTGCGCAGCGCGACGGCGACGGCCTTCTTCGCCTTCGCCTGGCCGATGATGTGCTTGTCGAGTTCCGAGACGATCTCGGCAGGGGTCATGGTGCTCATGGTGCGGTCCTTACTCGATCGTTTCGATGATGCGGTTGTGGTTCGTGTAGATGCACATGTCGCCGGCGATCTCGAGCGATTTCTCGACGATCTCGCGCGGCGACAGCTCGGTGTTCTCGGCGAGCGCGCGGGCCGCGGCCTGCGCGTACGCGCCGCCCGAGCCGATCGCGCAGATCCCGCCTTCCGGATCGAGCACGTCGCCGTTGCCGGTGATCACGAGCGTGGTGGTCGCATCGGCCGTGATCAGCATCGCCTCGAGGCGGCGCAGCATCCGGTCGGTCCGCCAGTCCTTCGCGAGCTCGACGGCCGCGCGGGTGAGATTGCCCTGGTGCTTCTCGAGCTTCGCCTCGAAGCGGTCGAGCAGCGAGAACGCATCGGCGGTGCCGCCCGCGAATCCGACCAGAACCTGGTTGTTGTAGATCCGCCGCACTTTCCGCGCGCCACCCTTCATGACGATGTTGCCGAGGGTTACCTGGCCGTCGCCGCCGAGCGCGACCTTGTCGCCGCGCCGGACCGAAACGATGGTCGTGCCGTGAAATTGCTCCATCTGCGTTCCTTGAGAAAAACGGGGAAGAGTCGGGCGGCGCGAGGGGCCGCCGCGTGAATCCGCGGTGCGCCGGGAAGCGGCCCGGCGCACGTCCGTTTCATTTTAGGGCGGGCGCCGGGATATCAAGAGGGGGAGGCAAATCGGCCGGCGGCCGGGAGCCGGCGCCGGAAAAACAAAAAGCGCGCGGCAGGCCGCGCGCTTCCGGGAAGCAGCGTGTCTGAGCGGAATGCCCGCTCGATCAGTCGCCGAACAGCTTCTGGCGCAACTCGCGGCGCTCCTGCGCCTCGAGCGACAGCGTGGCGGTCGGACGCGCGAGCAGGCGCGGAATGCCGATCGGTTCGCCGGTTTCCTCACACCAGCCGTAATCGCCGGAATCGATGCGGGCGAGCGACTGCTGAACCTTCTTGAGGAGCTTGCGTTCGCGATCGCGCGTACGCAACTCGAGCGCGTGCTCTTCCTCGATCGTCGCGCGGTCGGCGGGATCGGGGACGATCACCGTCTCGCGCAGGTTCTCGGTCGTCTGGCCTGCATTCTTGAGGATGTCCGCCTGCAACTGTTCGAGCCGATTTTTGAAGAAGGCGAGCTGATCCTCATTCATGTAATCCTTGTCGCTCATCTTCAGGATTTCGGCTTCGGTCAAGAGTTTCTTCGTCATCTGCTTGCTTCTTCAATGTGCGGCAAATCAAGAGATAGTGCCTGCACTTTGGGATTACCCGCAACCGCGCTTGCAATCATTTGCGATTTGCCGCCGCGGGGCCGAAAGCCTCTGGAAACCGGTTCTCAAATACCAGGGATAGGCCTGGCGCTGATTTGCGCGCGCTGCGAACCGGTGTGCTGCGCGGCAGATCGCATCGGCCGCGGCCGGGAGGCGGATGGGCGATCCGGCGCGGTTGCGATGCCCGGATATGGTTCAGCAAGAACCGGGCCTGTTTGTTGCCGTACTCCAGCGGGCACGTATTGTAACTGAATCGCAAGCGGGCGCCGTATCGGGTCGATCCCCGTCGGCCACGCCAATATCTAGAAAATATAACGCGCAAATCGCGAAAAAGCGATGACGACGAAACCCTGCCCGGAAAAGGCGCCGCGCGGCTGCTGCGGCCGCCTGCGAAGGCGGCCGGGCAGCGGTGGAGGGCAGGCGCCCGCGCGGATCAGGCGAGGCAGGCGTCGAGGCCGTCGGTGATCAGGTCCTGCGGCAGGTCGACGCCGATGAACACCATCTTGTTGGTCTTCTTCTCGGCCGGCAGCCACTTGGCCGCGAGGTCGCTGCCCATCATCTGGTGCACGCCCTGGAACACGACCTTGCGGTCGACGCCCTTCATGTACAGCACGCCCTTGTAGCGCAGCATCCGCTCGCCGTAGATCTGCAGGATGCCGCCGAGGAAGTCTTCCAGCTTGTTCGGGTCGAACGGGCGGTCGTTGCGGTACACGAACGACTTGATCTTGTCGTCATGGTGCGCGTGGTGGTGATCGTGGTGGCCATGGCCGTGATCGTGCGCGCATTGGCCGTGATCATGGTCGCAACCGGCGTGATCGTGATCATGGTCGTGATCGTGGTGGGCGTGCGCGTGATCGTCCTCGGCGAGGAAGTCGGGATCGATCTCGAGCTTCGCGTTCAGGTTGAAGCCGCGCAGGTCGAAGATTTCCTTGATGTCCGCTTCGCCGAAATTCACGATCTTGATCGCGGCCTTCGGGTTCATGTGCATCAGGCGGTGCTTGAGGCCGGCGACGGTCTCGCCGTCGACCAGGTCCGACTTCGTGATGAACAGGCGGTCGGCGAAACCGACCTGGCGCTGCACCACTTCGTGTTCGTCGAGCTGCGCGTTCGCGTGCTTCGCGTCGACCAGCGTGATGACCGCGTCGAGCAGGAAATCGTCGGCGATTTCGCTGTCGATGAAGAAGGTCTGCGCGACCGGACCCGGGTTCGCGAGGCCGGTCGTCTCGATCACGATGCGGTCGAAGTCGAGCTTGCCTTCGCGCTTTTTCGCGGCCAGATCGCCGAGCGCGCGGGCCAGATCGCCGCGGATCGTGCAGCAGATGCAGCCGTTGCTCATCTGGATGATCTGCTCGTTCGAATCCTGCACGAGGATTTCGTTGTCGATGTTCTCTTCGCCGAACTCGTTCTCGATCACGGCGATCTTCATGCCGTGCTGTTCGTTCAGGATGCGCTTGAGCAGCGTCGTCTTGCCGCTGCCGAGGAAGCCGGTAAGGATGGTGACGGGAGTGGCCATGTCGGTCGCCTGTGGTTCGTGAATCGGGGTCAAAACCAGGATGTGCGTCGCGCCCTCGCGCTGCGAGCCGGGGCGCACAACCATCCATTGAAACATACCTGTCAAGCCCCCGCCCGTCGTCCGGACGACAGGCGAAAGCGCTGTGCCGCCAACCGGGCGGGGCGGGCGCGGTCGTCCGCGCTAGATCGGGGCGATCAGACGATTTGCAACAGCAGGCCCTTCAGATATTCGCCTTCCGGGAACGCGGCGAGCAGCGGATGATCGACGCCCGCGCCGAGCCGCTTCAGGATGCGCGCGTCGACCTTCGCGTCGGCGGCCGCGCCCGCGACGATCTTCTGGAACAGGTCCATGTCGATCGCGCCGGAGCACGAGTACGTGAACAGCAGGCCGCCCGGGCGCAGCAGTCTGAAGCCGCTCAGATTGATGTCCTTGTACGCGCGCGCCGCGCGATCGACGCTGTCGCGGGTCGGCGCGAACTTCGGCGGATCGAGCACGATCAGGTCGAAACGCTCGCCTTCGTCGACGAGGCGGCGCAGCGTCTTGAACGCATCGGCATCGAGCCAGGTCGCGCGCGCCGCGTCGAAGCCGTTGGCCACGACGTTCTGCTGCGCGAGCGCGAGCGCGTCGCCCGACGAGTCGATCGACACGACGCGTTTCGCGCCGCCCTTGAGCGCCGCGAGCGAGAAGCCGCCGGTGTAGCAGAAGCAGTTCAGCACGTCGCGGCCGGCCGCGTACTGCGCGACGAGCGCGCGGTTGTCGCGCTGGTCGACGTAAAAGCCGGTCTTGTGGCCGTTCGGCACGTCGACGTGATAGCGCACGCCGTTTTCGTTCGCGATCAGCGTCGCGGGCGGCGCGTCGCCGGCCAGCACGCCGGTCGTCTGCTCGAGCCCTTCCTTGTCGCGGATCGACACGTCCGAGCGCTCGTACACGTTCGGGCAGCCGGTCGCGCCGACGAGCGCCGCGACGATCGCGTCCTTCCACGCTTCGACGCCGGCCGCCATGAACTGGCACACGAGCTGGCCGCGCGGCGTCGCGCCGGCTTCGGCGGTATCGGCGACGTAGTGGTCGACGATCAGCCCCGGCAGCCCGTCGGCTTCGCCGAACACGAGCCGCACCGCGCCCGTGCCCGACACCATCGTCGTGCGGTGCGCGACCGCGCGCTGCACGCGGCGCTTGAAGAACGCGTGATCGATCGGCTCGTTCTCGTCGAAGCTCCACACCCGCACGCGGATCTGCGACTGCGGGCTGTACGCGCCGCGCGCGAGAAAGCGGCCGTCGTGCGCGCGCACGAGCACGGTCGCGCCGGGCGCGGGCTTGCCGTCGACGCGGTCGATCGCATTGGCGTAGATCCACGGATGGCGGCGCAGCAGCGATTTTTCCTTGGACGGCTTGAGGGTGACGGTTTGCATGATGAGATCGAAAGGGGCCGGGCGCGACGCCGGCCGATGCCGGCCGCCGCGCGCGGCGGATAGCACGGGACGCGCGTCAGTCGCGCTTCTTCGCGCGCGGATGCGCGCTGTCGTAAATCTTCGCGAGATGCTGGAAGTCGAGCGACGTATAGACCTGCGTCGCGGCGACGCTCGCGTGGCCCAGCAGTTCCTGCACCGCGCGCAGGTCGCCGCTCGACTGCAGCACGTGCGTCGCGAACGAGTGGCGCAGCACGTGCGGGTGGACGTTGGCGGGGATGCCGGCGGCGAGCGCCGCGCGCTTCACGCGTTCGCGCACGACGCCCGGCGACATCCGGTTGCCGCGCACCGACACGAACAGCGGATGCGGATCGTGCTTCACGAATTCGCCGCGCACCGCGAGCCACGCGTTCAGCGCGTCGATCGCCTTGCAGCCCACCGGCACCTTGCGCTCCTTGTTGCCCTTGCCGCGCACGGTGACTTCGGCTTCGGCGAGATCGAGCCAGCCGGCCGAGCGGTAGCCGTCGGCCTGCGCGTACCCGACATCGAGCCCGACCAGTTCGGCGAGGCGCAGCCCCGACGAATAGAACAGCTCGAGGATCGCGTGATCGCGAATGCCTTCGGTCGTGTCGGGCAGCGGCGTATCCATGAGGGCGACCGCATCGTCGACCGACAGCGCTTTGGGCAGCGATTTCTCGCGCTTGGGCGCGCGTACCCCGGCCACGGGATTCGCGGGCATCTCGATGCGCTGCGCGAACCAGCGATAGAACGCGCGCCATGCGGAAAGCCGGTGCGAGATCGAGCGCGCGGACAGCCCGGCCGCGTGCGCGCGCACGACCGCGCCGCGCATGTCGGCGGCGCTCAATGCTTCGAGCGGGCGGCCGGCCGCGAGCTTCTTCAGTTCGTCGAGTTCGTGCGCGTACCCGCGCAGCGTGTGTTCCGACAGCTGCCTGACGTGCTTCAGGTTCGACAGGTAGGCGGCGATCGGATCGTCGGTCATTGCGTGCGGCGAATCAGTGCGGCAGCAGGCGCGTGAGCGCGGCGCTCGCGAGCGTCGCGATCTGCGCGAGGAAGTCGGTGGCCATCCCGTCGTGGAAGCGGCGCGGATCGGGCGAACCGAGCACCAGCAGGCCGAACGCGGGCGCGTCGTTGCCGGCGAGCGGCGCACGCAGCGCGAGCAGCGCGACCGACGCGGCCGAGCCGTCGCCGGCCGGCGCGGCGTCGGCGCCCTCCGCCGCGCTCGCGGCCGGGGCGGCGAGCGCGGGCGCGAGCCACTGGGCGGCCTCGAAGCCCGTGTTCGCGCCGCAGTACGGCGTCGACAGGCCGTTCGTGAACAGGCGCACTTCCTCGCCGACCTGGCGTGCGAAGTCGGCTTGCGCGTAGGTGTCGGCCACATCCCACACGCGCACCGCCGTTTGCGGCACGTCGAACACGTCGGCGATGCCGTCGGCGATCGTGCGCGGCAGCGCGTACGGATCGCGCTCCGCGATCACGCGCGCGGTCCAGCGGCTGAACTTCGCGGACAGGCTGTCGTTCTCGTGCCCGTAGCGCACGAGCTCGGCGAGCCGGCGTTCGAGATGCTTGTTCTTGTCGCGCAGCATCTCCATCTGCCGCTCCTGCAGCGAGATCGCGGCCTTGCCGTGCGGGTTCGCGAGGCGGATCGTCGCGAGCAGCTCGGCGTGCTGCGCGAAGAATTCGGGATTGGCGAGCAGGTAGTCGGCGACTTCGCGATCGTTCATGTGGCTGGAGCGTTCAGTGTTATCAAGGACGTTGCAGGGTCAGGCGGTCAGGTCGATCTCGCCTTCGAACACGGTCGCGGCGGGGCCGGCCATCGTCAGCGCGGCGGCTTCGTCGCGCGCGCCGTCCCAGCCGATCGTCAGCGTGCCGCCGTGCGTGTGCACGGTCACCGGCGAATCGAGCAGGCCGCGCCGGATGCCGGCCGCGACCGCCGCGCACGCGCCGGTGCCGCACGCGAGCGTCTCGCCCGCGCCGCGTTCGTACACGCGCAGCTTCACTTCGCGGCGCGACACGATCTGCATGAAACCGGCGTTCACGCGCTGCGGGAAGCGCGCATGGCGCTCGATCAGCGGGCCTTCTTCCAGCACCGGATACGCTTCGGCGTCGTCGACGACCTGCACCGCGTGCGGGTTGCCCATCGACACCGTCGAGATCCAGCGCGTCGCGCCGCCGACGTCGAGCGGCCACAGCGTGTCGTTGCCGTCGGCCCGGCCGTCGAGGCCCGATGCATCGAACGGCACCTGCGCCGGCGCGAACACGGGCGCGCCCATGTCGACGACGACTTCGCCGTTGTCCTGCATCGTCAGCGTGATCAGGCCCTTCATGACCTGCACGCGCACGCTGCGCTTGTCGGTCAGGCCGCGGTCGCTGACGAACTTCACGAAACAGCGCGCGCCGTTGCCGCAGTGCTCGACCTCGCCGCCGTCGCAATTGAAGATCCGGTACTTGAAATCCGCGCCGTCGACGGTCGGTTTCTCGACCAGCAGCAACTGATCGGCGCCGATGCCGAAGTGGCGGTTGGCGAGCGCGCGCACCTGCGCATCGGTGAGCGGCGGCAGCGCGCGCGAATAGCCGTCGAGCACGACGAAGTCGTTGCCCGCGCCGTGCATCTTGGTGAACGAGAGTTTCACTGGGTCCGGAATTCCATGGCGAACAAGGCGGTCGGCACGGACGGCCGGCGGCCACGCCGGGGCGGCCTCGTTCGTCGTGCTGATCTCAACCGCAAATGATACATGCAGCCGACAGGGGCGTCCTGCGTGGGCGACCGGTTTGTACCGCGGGCGAAGGCGGGCAGGGAGCGGTATCTGCCGATCGGTCGACTGGTCGCATGCGAGGCGGGTGGGCAAATTGGTGCGGTGTGGCGAACCTGTCGCGGCGGGCGCAAGGCTCGGCGAAAACAGCGGATGGGCGGGACGCGCACTTTCGTACAGGTCAAATTGACAGCGCAATCAAGCGATTCGTATAGTGTGGCTATACGCATGGGCCATGCTGTCGGCATCGCGACTCGAATGTGGGAGATCCATGATCAAGTCGTGGCAGCACAAGGGGCTGGAAGCGTTTTTCACGAGCGGGAACAAGGCGGGCATCCGGCCCGACCATGCCCCGAGGTTACGGCGCCAGCTCGCACGTCTCGACGCTGCGAGCCGGCCGCTCGACATGAACGTGCCGGGCTGGCGCTTTCACGGCCTGGCCCGAGGGCTGGACGGCCATTACGCGGTGAGCGTGAGCAGCAACTGGCGTTTGACGTTCAGCTTCGACGGAGCCGATGCCGTCCTGGTCGATTACCAGGACTACCATTGAGGTGATTCAAGCCATGACTCGCATCTTCAATCCACCGCATCCGGGCGAAGCGCTGCGCGAGGACGTGCTACCGGCGCTGGGCCTGACTGTCACCGAGGCTGCCGCGCAACTTGGCGTCACGCGCGCGGCGCTGTCGCGCATCCTGCACGGCCATGCAGGAATCTCGCCGGAAATGGCGCTGCGCCTCGAGGCATGGCTCGGCGAGGAGAATGGCGGCCGTGCGGATCTGTGGCTCGCGCAGCAATCCGCCTACGATCTGTGGCAGGCACGCGCGAAAGGCGTGCCGAAGGTAACCAGAGTGCGGACGCGCGCATGACCGTGCGCCCGCAGGCCGATGCTGGTCAGTACAGGCTCGGCTCGCCGGGCGGGCGCGTCTTGAAGCGCTTGTGCACCCAGTAATACTGCTCGGGCATCAGCGGAATCTGTTCCTCAAGGAATTCGTTCATCCGCCGCGCGTCGAGATCGTCGTCGCCGGTCGGGTAGTGATCCCACGGCTTGAATACCTTCAGACGGTAGCCCTTGTAGTTCGGCAGCACCTCGCCGATGAACGGCACGACCTGTGCGCGGCCCGTCTTCGCGAGCCGGCCGACGGCCGTCAGCGTGCACGCCGGCACGCCGAAGAACGGCACGAACGTCGAGTTGCGCAGCCCGTAGTCCATGTCGGCGCCGAGCATCACCGGCTTGCGGTCGCGCAGCCAGCGCAGCACGACGCGCGCGCTGTCCGCGCGACCGACCATCTCGGCGTCGAAGCGCCCGCGCGCCTTCTTCGCCTCTTCCTCGAGCACCGCGTTCGAGAACGGCTGGTACAGCGATCCGCAGCGGCGCTGCAGCGACCGGTTGAGCCAGATCGAACCGGCTTCGATGCCGACGAAGTGCAGCCCGAGGAACAGCGTCGGCGGCAGGTCGGGATCGGTGAGATCGACCGCGCTGTCGACCTGGATCAGTTTCGCGAGCTTTTTCTCCGAGCCGAACCACTGCACGCTGCGCTCGACGTAGCTGCGGATCGCATGGCGGAAATGCCGGCCCGCCACGTCCTCGCGCCGCTCGTCGCTCCAGTCGGGGAAGCAGAGTTTCAGATTCGTATGTACGATGCGCTTTCGCCGGCTGGGGATCTGATACAGCAGCCAGCCGAGGCCGTCGCCGAACCGTGCGGTGAGACCGTACGGCAGCAGGGCGAGCAGCTTCAGCAAGCCGATGGCGAGGTGCGTGCCGAGGCGGCCTAGCATGCGGAAGCTCCGTAGGGCCGGCAGGCCGGCACGTTGCGAACAGGGTGGTGAGACAGCGGAAGATGCAGCACGGGCGGCGCTCTGTGACAATTCAGGAAAGCCGCTATAATACGGGCTTCGCCGAGTTAACTGACAACTTGCGGGGCGAAGCCGGCTGGCGCGACACGCGCTGCCCGGTCCTGGTAATCCGCTAAAGCGTCGCCGCTTCAGGCCCAACGAAGCTGGCTACGTGAAACCAACCGTAACCACACAGGAGCCTGAAAAAGTGGCAAACGATTATCTCTTCACGTCCGAATCCGTCTCCGAAGGCCATCCGGACAAGGTCGCGGACCAAATCTCGGACGCGATTCTCGACGCCATCCTCGAGCAGGACAAATATTCCCGCGTTGCGGCCGAAACGCTGTGCAACACGGGTCTCGTCGTGCTGGCCGGTGAAATCACCACGACGGCCAACATCGATTACATCCAGATCGCGCGCGACACCATCAAGCGCATCGGCTACGACAACACCGACTACGGCATCGACTACAAGGGTTGCGCGGTGCTCGTCGCGTACGACAAGCAGTCGCCGGACATCGCGCAAGGCGTCGACCGCGCGCATGACGACAACCTCGATCAAGGCGCGGGCGACCAGGGCCTGATGTTCGGTTACGCATGCGACGAAACGCCGGAACTGATGCCGCTGCCGATCTACCTGTCGCACCGTCTCGTCGAGCGCCAGGCCAGCCTGCGCCGCGACGGCCGCCTGCAATGGCTGCGTCCGGACGCGAAGTCGCAGGTGACGGTCCGCTATGTCGACGGCAAGCCCGATTCGATCGACACCGTCGTGCTGTCGACGCAGCACGCGCCGGACATCGAGCTGCCCGCGCTGCGCGAAGCCGTGATCGAGGAAATCATCAAGCCGACGCTGCCAGCCGACCTGATCAAGGGCGACATCAAGTTCCTCGTGAACCCGACCGGCCGGTTCGTGATCGGCGGCCCGCAGGGCGATTGCGGCCTGACCGGCCGCAAGATCATCGTCGACACGTACGGCGGTGCCGCACCGCACGGCGGCGGCGCGTTCTCGGGCAAGGATCCGTCGAAGGTCGACCGTTCGGCTGCCTATGCCGGCCGCTACGTCGCGAAGAACATCGTCGCCGCCGGCCTCGCGTCGCGCGCGCTGATCCAGGTGTCGTACGCGATCGGCGTGGCCGAGCCGACCTCGGTGATGGTCAACACGTTCGGCACGGGCCGCGTGTCGGATGCGGTGATCACGAAGCTCGTGCGCGAGCATTTCGACCTGCGTCCGAAGGGCATCATCAAGATGCTCGACCTGCTGCGCCCGATCTACGAGAAGACCGCAGCTTACGGCCACTTCGGCCGCGAAGAGCCGGAATTCTCGTGGGAAGCGACCGACAAGGCGCTCGCGCTGGCCGAAGCGGCCGGTGTGGAGCCGACGGCACGCGTCGCGTAAGCGTCGTTCGCCTGAAATGAAAAACCCCGGCCAGGCCGTAATGCCGTTCAGTTAAGCGACTGAACGGCATTTTTGTTTGCGCCAACTTGTTGTAAACGGGGCGTGGCGATGTTAA
>NZ_LOYP01000008.1:0-631 GCF_001526365.1 Burkholderia sp. MSMB1835 | reverse complement strand
CGTTGGTCGTATTCAGGCTGGTCGACAACGATCCGACGTCGGTCGATTCCTGAGTCGACAGTGCACCGACGGCGTTGTTCGTGGCGTTTAGGCCTGTCGACAACGAGCTGACGTTACCGTTGGTCGTGTTCAGGCTGGTCGACAACGATCCGACGTCGGTCGACTCCTGGGTCGACAGTGCACCGAGGGTACTGTTGGTCGTGTTCAAGCCCGTCGACAGCGAGCTCACGCCGCTTTGCGCCGTGCTGATACCGGCTGCCGTTGAGGTCGACAGACTCGCCACGTTACTGTTGGTGGTGTTCACGCTGGTCGACAACGATCCAACGTCGGTCGATTCCTGCGTCGACAGCGCACCGACGGCGTTGTTCGTGGCGTTCAGGCCCGTCGACAACGAGCTGACATTACCGTTGGTCGTGTTCAGGCTGGTCGACAGCGATCCGACATCGGTCGATTCCTGCGTCGCCAGCGCACCGACGGCGTTGTTCGTGGCGTTCAGCCCTGTCGACAGCGAGCTGACATTACCGTTGGTCGTGTTCAGGCTGGTCGACAACGATCCGACGTCGGTCGACTCCTGGGTCGACAGCGCGCCGACGGCGTTGTTCGTGGCGCTCAGGCCCGTCGACAATGAACT
>NZ_LOYP01000007.1:0-38573 GCF_001526365.1 Burkholderia sp. MSMB1835 | reverse complement strand
GAACAGGACCGTGAAACGACTCTACGCCGATGATAGTGCGGATTCCCGTGTGAAAGTAGGTAATCGTCAGGCTCCCTAAGCCAGAAACCCCCGCCCGATCAGGCGGGGGTTTTTGCATTGGCGCGGCGGAAGTGCACTAGGCCCGGCGAAGCGCTATCCGGCACGAGCCTGGGGCGTGGAAAACGTCTTCATGCCCCTGGTCCGACCGACCGAATTCCGATATTTCTCCGTCGCAACGCCCTCGTCAGACCGTGATCCGCAAGATCGGAAAAAATCTGCCCGGAATGGCGCTCGATTCCTGTTCGCCAATCTTTTCAGCTCCCAGCGCCAGATAGAACGGCGCAGCATTGGGATCCGCTTCGATCACGAAGCTTTTGATTCCTCTCGCAGCGGCTTCGGCCCGAACTGATTCCCACAGCGCACGGGCGATGCCCTGGCCCATGTGATCGGGATGAACGAACAACCATCCGCGCGTCGGTCTATCCGAATCCAATGACGCTCGGACCCAGAACCCGATGATCGACTCGCCCGATTCCGCGACGTAACCGATCGCTCCTTCGATCGTCTCCGGCGAAATCGTAAGATCGTTTTGCCACAAGTCGAGCCATTCCTTCGGATAGCCCCAATGTGCCTTCGAAAGGCGCGCCAATTGCGTGAGTTCGTCCGCGTCCGCGGCACGCGCAGGACGCACGGTAAATAGCTCGTTCATTTCGACTCTCGTCATGGCCGATACCACCGTGGTCGGCGATTTCATCAGTGCAGCATCCGGATCGCGGCGTCTCACCGCTCGATCGGCAACTGGCCCGCTCGCAGCAGCATTGCCTGACGCGGCTCATGCACACGCTCGGCGCAGCTACATGACCTGCGATGCATGCCCTGCGATGACCCGCCAGTTGGTGCCCGATCGACGCCACAGGCGCGTATAGGCAAACGTGCCGGCGAATGCCGTGCCATCGAAACGACCGATGAGGGTCGCTCGCGTCGTGGTCAGGATCATCCCGTCGATCGCGCTTGCGCGCATCTCGTGGACGTCGAGTGTGTCGAGACGCAGAAGCTTCGCGCGATGCGCGGCCAGGTCGTCGTCTTTCGAGATGACCTGGCCGGTCGGGACCGTGAACACCAGATCGTCGTCCAGCAGCGTGTCGAGCACGTCGACATCGTTGGCCAGCATCGCGGCGCGGAGCGCAGTTTCGCTGGGTTCGATGACGGTACGGATTGCATCCATGTCAGGCCTCGCATCATTTTCGGAAGGGAAGCGGTACGGCGGCGACGAACGCAGCCTACCGCGCATTCGACAACGACTGACGCCGGACGAGCATCACCAGGCAGATGCCGATCGACGCGATGAGGTTGACGGCCGGATAGAACGCGACCGCGACACTCCATGTGCTCAGCGCCAGCAACGCCAGCGCGTACTTGAGCACGCACAGCGCGAAATAGGCGAAGCTCTCGCTCCACGGATCGCGGATCGTCTTGCGCACGGTCGGGCCGAGGCCGGCAAGCTCGATCAGCGTAACCAGGCAGATCGACACAGTCGGATCGTCGGTCAGCATCCACAGCGGAATGGCCGATAGCGCCGCGCACAGGAACAACCAGTCGAGACCCGTCCAGCCGCGCTCGCCGCGAAACAGGCTGGCGATCAGCGTCAGAAAGCATGTGACGGCAATCGCCGCCGTGCACCATGCGGACGGTCCCGCGCCCGCGACGAACTGGCCGGCGGCCGCGATCGCCGTGACGACCGACCACACGAGCCACGTGAACAGATGCGGGCGAACGGTCCGTCGGTAGATCGCGAGCGCGTAAGGAATCGCTGCCAGCAACGACACGGCCGTTCCGATCACGCCGAAGATCGAAGCGGCGCTCTCAGCGGTATTCACCATCGACGCAACCTCGTTCGGACGGGCCGACCAGTATGTGGTCAGACGGAACGGGGTGCAACGTCATGCCACGCTCCGTGGTGCGGTGAGCGCTACGCAGAATCTCACCGGAACGCAAGGGCGGCCACGTGCCGAAGACGCTCGAGAACTATCTCGGCGAGCAGACCTTGCGCAAGGGGCTGGAAAAAGGCAGAGCCGGGCGTATCGACGGCACACGACGAGACGCTCGCGCCCACCGGCATTCACGACTCCGCTTCCGCCGCATGCACGTCGCGCCGATAGGCGCCGGGGCTCGTGCCCGTCCATTTCCGGAACGCGCGATGAAACGCGCTCGGCTCGGTGAAGCCGAGCTCGGCCGCGATCTCCGCGACGCTCAGCGTGTGCCCGCGCAGCAGCGACTGTGCGAGCGCGCCGCGCAACTCGTCCTTGATCGCCGCGAAGCTTTGCCCTTCGCTGCGCAAACGCCGTCGCAGCGTCGCCGGCGTCGTGTCGAGGTACACGGCCAGCGTGTCGAAGTCGGGCCACTCGGCGGCCGGCCGCGCCTTCAGGTGCGCGCGCGTCTTCGCGACCCAGCCCGTGTCGTGCCGATAGCGCACGAGCAGATTACCGGGCGCGCCGCGCAGGAAGGTCTTCAGCGCCTGCTCCGAACGGATCGTCGGCAGCGCGAGGTATGCGGCATTGAACGCGAGCCGGCTGTCGGGCCGGTCGAAATGCACGGGGACGCCGAAGAACTGGTGATAGTCGCTGCGCTGGCCGGGGCTCGGGCACGCGAAATCGATGCGCTGCAGCGGGATGCGCCGGCCGATCAGCCAGCACGCGACGCCGAGCAGGATCAGCCAGAACGTCCGGTACGCAAACGCCGGGTACGGCGCGCCCGATTGCGCCAGCACGATCTGCGCCTGCCCGTCAGCCACGACAAGCTCGCCGTGCGGCTCGTCGAGCACGACCCGCAGGAACTGCAACGCGCGCCGCAGCGCCTTGTCGAGCGTGCCGGCATGTAGCACCGCATGGCACAGCAGCGTAAAGCTGCCGCGCCGCATCGGGCGCGCGGCGAGCCCGAAGAATTCGTCGTCGAGCGCGCCGGCGATCGCGAGCCATAGCCGGCCGTACTGTTGCGGCGTGACGGACGCGTGCACGGCCGCCGGCAGCCCGGCGGTGCGCAGCACGGGCGCGATCGGCAGACCATGCCGGCGCAGGCACGCGAGCGCATCGTCGACGAAATCCGGCGAAATCATCTGCGGCCCCATTTCCCAGCACCCTCCCGGCATGGCAAAAACGATCACGATTCTAGATTCCGTTTGTCATTGATTGCAATGTAGCGGCTGTCTACTATCGATGTATCCCCGTCGCGCTCTGGCTCGACGGCGGCTATAACGAACAGGAGACGCGCATGCCCGAAGGAGCTACCGCCCGGCCGGTGCCGGCCTATGCCGACGCCGTGGCCCGGTTCAGTATCGAGACCGCCGCCGCGCAACTGAACGGCGATCTGGAGCGCGGCCTGAACGCGTGTGTCGAATGCTGCGACCGCCACGCGAAGGCGGACGCGATCGCGCTCGACTGGATCGACGCCGCCGGGCAGCACCGCCGCTTCACGTTCGCGCAGATGCAGGCGTTGTCGGCCCGGGTCGCTAACCTGCTGGTCGCACGGGGCGTGAAGCCCGGCGACGTGGTGGCCGGCCTGCTGCCGCGCACACCGGAGCTCGTCGCGACGATCCTCGGCACGTGGCGCGCGGGCGCCGTGTACCAGCCGCTGTTCACGGCGTTCGGCCCGAAGGCGATCGAGCATCGGCTGCGCATGAGCGGTGCGCGGCTCGTCGTGACCAACGTCGCGAATCGCGCGAAGCTCGACGAAATCGCCGATTGCCCGCCGGTCGCGACGGTGCGCGAAGCGAGCGATACGCTGCCGGACGGCGACATCGATTTCCGGGCGGCGCTCGAGGTGCAGTCCGACAGGTTCGAGCCCGTGCTGCGCAAGGGGTCCGACCTGTTCATGATGATGTCGACGTCGGGCACGACGGGTCTGCCGAAGGGCGTGCCGGTGCCGCTGTATGCGTTGCTCGCGTTCGGCGCGTACATGCGCGAAGCGGTGGATCTGCGCAACACCGACCGGTTCTGGAATATCGCCGACCCGGGCTGGGCGTACGGGCTTTATTACGCGATCACGGGCCCGTTGCTGCTCGGCCATGCAACGACGCTCTACGAGGGCAGCTTCACGGTCGACAGTACGTACGACGTGATCGACCGGCTCGGCATCACGAGCCTCGCGGGTTCGCCGACCGCATACCGGATGCTGATGGCGGCCGGGACGGAAGCGGCCACGCGCGTGAAGGGCCGACTGCGCGTGGTGAGCAGCGCGGGCGAACCGCTGAATCCGGAAGTCGTGCGCTGGTTCCACGCGGCGCTCGGCGCGCCGATCCACGATCACTACGGCCAGACCGAGCTCGGCATGGTCGTGAACAACCATCACGGCCTCACGCATGTCGTGCACGTCGGCTCGGCCGGCCTCGCGCTGCCCGGCTACCGTGTCGCGGTGCTCGACGAAGCCGGCCGCGAACTCGGCCCCGGCGAGCCCGGCACCCTCGCGATCGACATCGCGCGCTCGCCGCTGCTGTGGTTCTCCGGCTACTGGCAACAGGACACGCCGGCGATCGCGGGCGGCTACTACCGGACCGGCGACAACGTCGAGCTGGAGCCGGACGGCACCGTGAGCTTCATCGGCCGCTCGGACGACGTGATCACGTCGTCGGGCTACCGGATCGGGCCGTTCGACGTGGAAAGCGCGCTGATCGAGCATCCGGCCGTCAACGAGGCTGCCGTGATCGGCGTGCCCGACCCCGAGCGCACTGAAATCGTGAAGGCGTTCGTCGTCCTGTCGAAAGGGTTCGACGGCACGTCGGAACTGGCCGAGGAATTGAGTCTGCACGTGAAGCGGCGGCTGTCCGCTCACGCTTATCCGCGCGCGATCGACTTCGTCGACGCGCTGCCGAAAACCCCGAGCGGCAAGATCCAGCGCTTCGTGTTGCGCAAGATGGAAGCCGAGAAGGCCGCTCACCCCTGATTATGGACTGCGAATGAATATCAACGATCGCGTTTTTCTGATTACGGGCGCAGGTTCCGGCCTCGGCGCCGCGGTGGCGCGCATGGTCGTCGCGCAAGGCGGCAAGGCCGTGCTGCTGGATGTCAACGAAGAGGCGGGCGCGAGCCTCGCGAACGAACTCGGCGCGGCCGCGCGGTTCGTGAAGACCGACGTGACGAGCGAAGCCGACGGTCAGGCGGCCGTCGCCGCCGCGCGCGACGCGTTCGGCCGTGTCGACGTGCTCGTCAATTGCGCGGGCGTCGCACCGGGCGAGAAGGTCGTGGGCCGCGACGGCCCGCATTCGCTCGACCGCTTCGCGCGCGCGGTGTCGATCAACCTGGTCGGCACGTTCAACATGATTCGGCTAGCCGCCGAAGCGATGTCGAAGCAGGACGCCGACGCGGAAGGCGAGCGCGGCGTGATCGTCAATACGGCATCGGTCGCGGCGTTCGACGGGCAGATCGGACAGGCCGCGTATGCGGCGTCGAAGAGCGGCGTGGTGGGCATGACGCTGCCGATCGCACGCGAGCTCGCGCGCTTCGGCATTCGCGTCGTGACGGTCGCGCCCGGCATCTTCGCGACGCCGATGATGGCCGGCATGCCGCAGGACGTGCAGGACGCGCTCGGCAAGAGCGTGCCGTTCCCGCCGCGGCTCGGCCGCCCGGAAGAATTTGCGGCGCTGGTGCGCCACATCGTCGAGAACACGATGCTGAACGGCGAAGTCATCCGTCTCGATGGCGCGTTGCGCATGGCACCGCGCTGACACTGGAGGAAGCGAATCATGACGACTCAGGATCCGATCGTAATCGTGGGCGCGGCGCGCACGCCGATGGGTGGTTTTCAGGGCGACCTGGCGGCAGCCAGCGCGAGCGACCTCGGCGCGGTGGCGATTCGTGCCGCGCTCGAGCGCGCGAACGTGCCGGCCGAACGCATCGACGAAATCGTGTTCGGCTGCGTGTTGCCGGCCGGGCAGGGGCAGGCGCCCGCGCGACAGGCCGCGCTGAAGGCCGGCCTGCCGCTCGCGGCGGGCGCGACCACGGTCAACAAGATGTGCGGTTCGGGGATGAAGGCGGCGATGTTCGCGCACGACCTGCTGCTGGCGGGGTCGGCGAGCGTCGCCGTGGCGGGCGGGATGGAGAGCATGACGAATGCGCCGTACCTGCTGCCGAAGGCGCGCGCGGGCATGCGTATGGGGCATGGGCAAGTGCTCGACCACATGTTCCTCGACGGGCTCGAGGACGCCTATGAAAAGGGCCGCCTGATGGGCACGTTCGCCGAGGATTGCGCGCAGGCCTACCAGTTCACGCGCGACGCGCAGGACGCGTTTGCGATTGCATCGCTCACGCGCGCACAGCGCGCGATCGCCGAAGGGCATTTCGCGTCGGAAATCGCGCCGGTGACCGTGAAGGCCGGCAAGACGGAAAGCGTCGTGTCGATCGACGAGCAGCCGGGCAAGGCGAGACTCGACAAGATTCCGACGCTGAAGCCGGCGTTTCGCGACGGCGGCACGGTGACGGCCGCGAACGCGTCGTCGATCTCGGACGGCGCGGCCGCGCTCGTGATGATGCGCCGCTCGGAAGCCGAGCGCCTCGGCCTCACGCCGAAGGCCGTGATCGTCGGGCATTCGACTTATGCGGACAAGCCCGGCCTGTTCGCGACCGCGCCGATCGGCGCGCTGCGCAAGCTGTCGGAGAAAACCGGCTGGAACCTGCGCGACGTCGACCTGTTCGAGATCAACGAAGCGTTCGCGGTGGTGCCGATGGCCGCGATGCGCGACCTCGACCTGCCGCACGAGAAGGTCAACGTACACGGCGGCGCGTGCGCGCTCGGGCATCCGATCGGCGCATCGGGTGCGCGCGTGATGGTGACGCTGCTGGCCGCGCTCGAAACGTACGGCCTGAAGCGCGGTATCGCATCGCTGTGCATCGGCGGCGGCGAAGCGACGGCCATCGCGATCGAGCGCATCGCGTAACGCATCGTTCGCACGCAAGCCAGCGCCGACATGGGCGGCGCGTATCGCACGGAACATTCCCCGTGTGGTGCGCGCCGCCCGTTTTTATTCGACGGATCGTCGCGTCGCGTTACGACTTCGCATTCGGCGACACCGCGCCGCACGCGCGAATCACGAGCTGAACGACCTGCTCGGTCTTTTCGTCGAACGCCTTCTTCGTGAACGCGCGCTTGCCGCTCAGCGCGCGAATCTGCGCATCGAAATCCGCATAGTGCTGCGTGGTCGCCCAGATCAGGTACATCAGCGCATGCGGGTCGATCGGCGCGAGCAGGCCGCGCGCGATCCAGCCTTCGATCACCTTGATGCGCGTGTCGAACCACGGCTTCACGCGTTGCGACAGGATGTCCTGCATGTGCTCCGCGCCGTGGATGATCTCGTTGGCCCAGACCTTCGAGCCGAGCGGGCGCCGCTGCGACAGCGCCATCTTCGCGCGCACGTAGCCGCCGATCGCCTCCACCGGATCGTCGCCGGCCTCGAACGAGCCGGCCGCGCGATGCCAGTCCTCGAACAGGTCGTCGAGCACGCGGCGGTACAGCGCGAGCTTGGTCGGGAAGTAGTAGTGCACGTTCGCCTTCGGCAGGCCGGCGCGCTCCGCGATCATCGCGGTGCTGGCGCCGGCGAGCCCGCGTTCCGCGAATACGGCTTCCGCGCACGCGAGCAGATGCGCTTCGTTGGACTCGCGAATGTGCGCCTTGCGTCGCCGCAAAGGCGCCGGCGTTTCGTCCCGGTCGGTGGCTGCGATTGTCGCCTCGTCATGTCTCATCGTTACCCTCGCGCGGCGGGCATGCCGCGTTGGGCTTCATTCTAGCCGCTGATTCGCGTCGCGCACACGCGCGGAGATGCCGCCGCTCCACGGCGATGCTGCGTTGCGATGGCACGTTTCTCGCTCAGGTGCGTCGCGCAAGAAAGACGTTGCGCTGGTCATTTTGATCGTCTAAAACCTGTCCAATCGGACAGGTTTTAACGCGTTTTGCGAATCGGCGGAGCATGCACCGCATCCGGGCGGCGTGCCCCGAAACAGGCCTCGCGTGCACCGGCACGGACCGGGCCGACGACATCACCGACCCCACAGGAGCGATACGAATGAACGCAGTATCGGAAACAGTGAAGCGGGCAGCTTTCGACACGTCGATCAAGGTCGACGGCAAGCGGTTGTGGGAGAGCCTGATGGAGATCGCGAAAATCGGCGCGACACCGAAAGGCGGCGTGTGCCGACTCGCGCTGACCGATCTCGACAAGGCCGGCCGCGATCTGATCGTCGGCTGGGCGAAGGCCGCCGGCTGCACGGTGACGGTCGATACGATGGGCAACGTGTTCATGCGCCGCGCGGGCCGCGTGGCCGACGCGGCGCCGGTCGTCACGGGCTCGCACGCGGATTCGCAGCCGACCGGCGGCCGCTTCGACGGCATCTACGGCGTGCTCGGCGGCCTCGAGGTGATTCGCAGTCTCAACGATCACGGCATCGAGACCGAGCATCCGGTCGAGGTCGTGATCTGGACCAACGAGGAGGGCTCGCGCTTCGCGCCCGCGATGGTCGCGTCGGGCGTGTTCGCGGGCGTGTTCCCGCTCGAATACGGGCTGTCTCGCAAGGACGTCGACGGCAAGACGATCGGCGAGGAACTGGCGCGCATCGGCTACGCGGGCGACGTGCCGTGCGGCGGGCGCAAGCTGCATGCGGCATTCGAGCTGCATATCGAGCAGGGGCCGATTCTCGAAGCGGAATGCAAGACGATCGGCGTCGTGACCGACGCGCAGGGGCAGCGGTGGTACGAGATCACGTTCACCGGCCAGGAAGCGCACGCGGGACCGACGCCGATGCCGCGCCGCCGCGACGCGTTGCTCGGCGCGTCGCGCGTGGTCGATCTCGTCAACCGGATCGGCCTCGATCATGCGCCGTTCGGTTGCGCGACGGTCGGCATGATGCAGGTCCACCCGAACTCGCGCAACGTGATTCCCGGCCGCGTGTTCTTCACCGTCGATTTCCGTCATCCGGACGACGCCGTGCTCGCGAAGATGGATGCGGCGCTGCGCGACGGCGTCGCGCGCATCGCGGCCGACATCGGGCTCGACACCGAACTCGAGCAGATTTTCTATTACAAGCCGGTCGCGTTCGATCCCGCCTGCGTGGCGGCCGTGCGCGACGCGGCCGATCGCTTCGGCTACTCGCATCGCGACATCGTGTCGGGCGCGGGCCACGACGCGTGCTATCTGGCGCAGGTTGCGCCGACGTCGATGGTGTTCGTGCCCTGCGTCGACGGCATCAGCCACAACGAGATCGAGGACGCGACGCCCGCATGGATCGAGGCCGGCGCGAACGTGTTGCTGCACGCGATGCTGTCGCGCGCATGCGAGCCGGCTTCATGACGGACCGACCGTAGCAGCCGCGAGGCTGCCTGTCGTTTGAAATTCGCAGGCCTAAGCATGACCGCCCCGACTGTGCATTCGCAGCCGGCGGGGACGGCTTTGTCTCCACCCAGTCGAAGGAACGCGTATGACCACCAAGCCAACCGGCGATATCGCCGCGCATCGCCTGTCGTCCACGCAACTCTCGTGCGAGTTCGCCGATATCGCGCCGCTGCTCGATCCGACTGCCGCGGCGGCCGCCGCGAGCCGCTGCCATTACTGTTACGACGCGCCGTGCGTGCACGCGTGCCCGACGCAGATCGACATCCCGAGCTTCATCCGCAAGATCGGCAACGGCAACCTGAAAGGCGCGGCGATGGACATCCTGTCCGCGAATCCACTCGGCGGGATGTGCGCACGCGTGTGCCCGACGGAGATCCTGTGCGAAGGTGCATGCGTGCGCAACCATCAGGATGCGCAGCCGGTCGCGATCGGCGCGCTGCAGCGGCATGCGACCGACTGGGCGATGCAGACGGGCGCGGTGCAGTTCCGGCGCGCGCCCGAGACGGGCCACCGGGTGGCGGTGGTCGGCGCGGGGCCGGCCGGGCTCGCATGCGCGCACCGGCTCGCACTCGCCGGGCACCGCGTCACGCTGTTCGACGCGCGCCCGAAGGCCGGGGGCCTCAACGAATACGGGATCGCCGCATACAAGACCGTCGACGACTTCGCGCAACGCGAGGTGGAGTGGCTGCTGTCGGTGGGCGGCATCACGCTGGAAACGGGCGTGGCGCTCGGACGCGACGTGACGCTCGACGCGCTGCGCGAGCAGCACGACGCGGTATTCCTCGCGATGGGGCTCGGCGGCGTGCGTGCGCTCGCGATCGACGGCGAGCAACTGGGCGGCGTGATGAATGCGGTCGATTTCATCGAGCAGGTGCGGCAGGCCGACGAGCTCGCGAACGTGCCGGTCGGGCGGCGCGTGGTCGTGATCGGCGGCGGCAATACGGCGATCGATGCGGCGGTGCAGAGCCGCAAGCTCGGCGCCGAGCGCGTGACGATGGTGTACCGGCGCGGCGTGGACGCGATGAGCGCGACGTGGGCCGAGCGCGAGTTCGCGCAGAAGAGCGGCGTCGCGCTCGTCACGCACGCGAAGCCGGTGCGCATGGCGGGCGCGAACGGGCAGGTGACGGGCGTCGAATTCGAGGCCGCATCGGGCGAGCGCTTCACCGTCGACGCGGACATGGTGCTGAAGGCGATCGGCCAGACGCTCGTGCCGGACGGTATCGCCGCCACGTTGCTGACCGCGGACGGCGCGCGTATCGCGGTGGATGCGGACGGGCGCACGGCACTGCCGGACGTATGGGCCGGCGGCGACTGCGCGGCGACCGACGGCGTCGACCTCACGGTACAGGCCGTGCAGGACGGCAAGCGCGCGGCCGCGTCGATCGACGCGACGCTCGCCGCGCGCGCCGCGAAGGCGGCATGAACGCGCGGCGCACCGCCGGCACACCGAACACGACCCCCTTCTCACGGAGCCGAACATGGCCGATCTTCGCTGCACTCTCGCAGGCATCACTTCGCCGAACCCCTTCTGGCTGGCGTCCGCGCCGCCGACCGACAAGGCCTACAACGTCAATCGCGCGTTCGAGGCCGGCTGGGGCGGCGTCGTCTGGAAGACGCTCGGGCTCGATCCGCACGTCGTCAACGTCAGTTCGCGCTATGGCGCGGTGCAGTGGAACGGCCAGCGCATCGCGGGGCTGAACAATATCGAGCTGATCACCGACCGTCCGCTCGACGTGAACCTGAGAGAAATCGCGCAGGTGAAGCGCGACTGGCCGGACCGCGCGCTGATCGTGTCGCTGATGGTGCCGTGCAACGAGCGCGACTGGAAATGGATCCTGCCGCTCGTCGAGGATACCGGCGCCGATGCGGTCGAGCTGAACTTCGGCTGCCCGCACGGGATGAGCGAGCGCGGGATGGGCGCGGCGGTCGGGCAGGTGCCCGAATACGTCGAGATGGTCACGCGCTGGGTGAAGGAAGGCACGAAGCTGCCATGCCTCGTGAAACTCACGCCGAACATCAGCGACATCCGGATGGGGTCGCGCGCCGCGTACAAGGGCGGCGCGGACGGGGTGTCGCTGATCAACACGATCAACTCGATCGTCGCGGTCGATCTCGACCAGATGGCGCCGGTGCCGACCGTCGACGGCAAGGGCACGCACGGCGGCTATTGCGGCCCGGCGGTCAAGCCGATCGCGCTGAACATGGTCGCGGAGATCGCGCGCGACCCCGAAACGCCGAACCTGCCGATCTCGGGCATCGGCGGCATCTCGTCATGGCGCGACGCGGCCGAGTTCATGGTGCTCGGCGCCGGCAGCGTGCAGGTGTGCACCGCCGCGATGCATTACGGCTTCCGGATCGTGTCGGATCTCGCCGACGGGCTGTCGAACTGGATGGACGAGAAGGGCTACGCGACGCTCGACGACATCCGCGGCCGCGCGGTGCCGAACGTGACCGACTGGAAATACCTGAACCTGAAGTACGACATCAATGCGCGCATCGACCAGGACCGCTGCATCCAGTGCGGGCTGTGCCATATCGCATGCGAGGACACGTCGCATCAGGCGATCACGGCGACGAAGGACGGCGTGCGGCATTTCGAAGTGATCGATTCGGAGTGCGTCGGGTGCAATCTTTGCATGCATGTGTGTCCGGTCGAGCAGTGCATCACGATGGAGCGCGTCGATTCGGGCGACTACGCGAACTGGACCACGCATCCGAACAATCCGGCGAGCGCGGATGCCGGTGCGAGCGGCGGCCCGGCGGCCGTGCCCGAGAAGCACGCGAAGGCGGCCTGACCGGTGGCCGGTGGCGCGGGAGGTGCCGCGCCGCCGCTTTTCGTTTCATCGGGCCGGCATCGCACGATGCCGGCGCCGACGTTTTCGTGGAGTGCGATCGATGAAATCCGCAGCGAATCCCGCCGATCCCGACAGCGCCGCGGCGCACGGCGGCAGCCTGTACAACGACGACCTCGCGCCGACGACGCCGGCGCAGCGCACGTGGAAGTGGTACCACTTCGCGGCGCTGTGGGTCGGGATGGTGATGAACATCGCGTCGTACATGCTCGCGGCCGGGCTGATCCAGGAAGGCATGTCGCCGTGGCAGGCGGTGACGACGGTGCTGCTCGGCAACCTGATCGTGCTCGTGCCGATGCTGCTGATCGGCCATGCGGGCGCGAAGCACGGAATTCCATACGCGGTGCTCGTGCGCGCGTCGTTCGGCACGCAGGGCGCAAAGCTGCCGGCGCTGTTGCGCGCGATCGTCGCCTGCGGCTGGTACGGCATCCAGACCTGGCTCGGCGGCAGCGCGATCTACACGCTGCTGAACATCCTGACCGGCAATGCGCTGCACGGCGCGGCGCTGCCGCTCGTCGGCATCTCGTTCGGGCAGCTCGCGTGCTTCCTCGTGTTCTGGGCACTGCAACTGTACTTCATCCTGCACGGCACCGATTCGATCCGCTGGCTCGAAAGCTGGTCCGCGCCGATCAAGGTCGTGATGTGCGTGGCGCTCGTGTGGTGGGCGACGTCGAAGGCGGGCGGGTTCGGCTCGATGCTGTCGGCGCCGTCGCAGTTCGCGGCGGGCGGCAAGAAGGCCGGGCTGTTCTGGGCGACCTTCTGGCCGGGCCTGACCGCAATGGTCGGCTTCTGGGCGACGCTCGCGCTGAACATCCCCGATTTCACGCGCTTCGCGCATTCGCAGCGCGACCAGGTGATCGGGCAGTCGATCGGGCTGCCGCTGCCGATGGCGCTGCTGTCGGTGGTGTCGGTCGTCGTGACGTCGGCGACCGTCGTGATCTACGGCAACGCGATCTGGGATCCGATCGACCTGACGAGCCGGATGACCGGCATCGGTGTCGGCATCGCGCTCGTGATCCTCACGCTCGACACGATGTGCTGCAACCTCGCCGCGAATCTCGTTGGTCCTGCTTACGATTTTTCGAGTTTGTGGCCGAAGGCGATCTCGTACCGCGCGGGCGGGATGATCACCGCGACGATCGCGATCGTGATGATGCCGTGGAAGATCCTCGCGACGACGGACGGCTATATCTTCACCTGGCTCGTCGGCTATTCGGCGTTGCTCGGGCCGGTCGCGGGCATCCTGATGGTCGACTATTTCCTGATTCGCGGCACGCAGCTCGATACGCGCGCATTGTTCGACGAGGGCGGCGACTTCAGCTACGCGCGCGGCTGGAACCCGGCCGCGCTGGTCGCGCTCGCGGTCGGCGTGCTGCCGAACCTGCCGGGCTTCCTGCATACGGCGTTTCCGGCGTCGTTCCCGAACGTGCCGGCGTTCTTCAACACGCTTTACACGTACGCGTGGTTCGTCGGCCTCGTGCTGGCGTCCGGCGTGTACGGCACCTGGATGAAGCGGCGCGCCGGACAGCGCGCGCAGATCGCGAGCGCATGACGCGCGAGCCGGAGGCGACTCGCGCGCGGCATGCGGCACCCGACAGTCAACGAGGAGGCAACGAAATGGCAATCCTGATTCGTGGCGGCACCGTGGTCGATGCGGACCGTTCCTATCGTGCGGACGTACTCTGCGCGGACCCGCAGGACGGCGGCACGATCCTGCAGATTGCGGAGCGGATCGACGCGCCGGCCGGCGCGACCGTCGTCGACGCGCACGACCAGTACGTGATGCCGGGCGGCATCGATCCGCATACGCACATGGAACTGCCGTTCATGGGCACGACCGCGAGCGACGATTTCTATTCGGGCACCGCTGCCGGGCTGTCGGGCGGCACGACGAGCATCATCGACTTCGTGATTCCGAGCCCGAAGCAGCCGCTGATGGATGCATTCCGCGAATGGCGCGGCTGGGCCGAGAAGTCGGCGTCCGACTACGGGTTTCACGTCGCCGTGACGTGGTGGGACGACAGCGTGCACCGCGACATGGGCACGCTCGTGCGCGAGCACGGCGTGTCGAGCTTCAAGCATTTCATGGCGTACAAGAACGCGATCATGGCCGACGACGAGATTCTCGTGAACAGCTTCACGCGTTCGCTTGAACTCGGTGCGTTGCCGACCGTGCATGCGGAGAACGGCGAACTCGTGTTCCAACTGCAGAAGGCACTGCTCGCGCGCGGCATGACGGGGCCGGAGGCGCATCCGCTGTCGCGGCCGCCGGAGGTGGAGGGCGAAGCCGCGAACCGCGCGATCCGTATCGCGCAGGTGCTGGGCGTGCCCGTGTATATCGTGCACGTGTCGGCGAAGGACGCGGTGGATGTGATCACGCGCGCGCGCAGCGAAGGGCTGCGTGTGTTCGGCGAAGTGTTGCCGGGCCATCTCGTGATCGACGAGGCCGTCTATCGCGATCCGGACTGGACGCGCGCGGCGGCCCACGTGATGAGCCCGCCGTTTCGCTCGGCCGAGCATCGCGAGGCGCTGTGGCGCGGGCTGCAGTCGGGGCAGCTGCATACGACGGCGACCGACCACTGCGTATTCTGCGCATCGCAAAAGGCGATGGGCCGCAACGATTTCACGAAGATCCCCAACGGCTGCGGCGGCGTCGAGGATCGCATGTCGGTGCTGTGGCATCACGGCGTGAATCATGGCCGAATCACGCCGAACGAATTCGTGCGGATCACGTCGACGAACGCCGCGCAGATCTTCAACCTGTATCCGCGCAAGGGCGCCGTGCAGGTCGGCGCCGATGCCGACCTCGTCGTGTGGGACCCGGCCGCGACGAAGACGATTTCGGTGAAGACGCATCATCAGCAGGTCGACTTCAACGTGTTCGAGGGGATGACCGTGCAGGGTGTCGCGACGCACACGCTTACGCGCGGCGCACTCGCGTGGGCCGACGGCGAATTGCGCGCGGTGCGCGGCGCGGGCCGTTACCTGAAGCGCCCGCCGGGGGCAGGCTACTACGAGGCGGCACGGATCGCGAACCGTCTGCGCGAGCCGCATCCGGTCGAACGCGCGGGTTGAACGACGCGTGTCGTGCGGGACGTGTCCGTTCGAACGGCACGTCCCGCGCGCATTTTAGGCAGGTACATAGCATAACTGATCAAGCAGTCGAAGCACGAAAATAGAAACGATCGATGCCATTGATGTCGACGATTTTGGCGACGTTGCCGGCGCACGTATCGTGCGAGTAACATCCACCCACCCGATCACGCGGGTCGCGGGCACGGGTCGCCCGCCGAACAGTTCAAATAGTGAGAAAGGAGCACAAGGTGGATATTCTGCGCAGTCTCCTCGGTATGCTGTTTCTGTTGCTGGTCGCGTATCTGCTGTCGAACAACCGCCGCGCGGTCAGCGTGCGAACCATGATCGCCGCGCTGCTCACGCAGTTCGCGATCGGTGCGCTGGTGCTGTTCGTGCCGTCGGGGCGCGCGGCGCTGGCCGCGGCCGCGAACGGCGTCAATCGCGTGCTCGACATGGGCAATCACGGCATCGCGTTCGTGTTCGGCGGGCTGGTCGACGCGCGGATGTTCCAGTTGTTCGGCGATGGCGGATTCGTGTTCGGCCTGCGCGTGCTGCCGATGATCATCTTCGTCACCGCGCTGATCTCGGTGCTGTATTACATCGGCGTGATGAAGTGGATCGTCGCGATCCTCGGCGCGGGGCTCGCGAAAGTGCTCGGCGTGAGCCGCATCGAGGCGTGCTCGGCCGTCGCGACGATCTTCCTCGGGCAAAGCGAGATGCCCGCGCTCGTGAAACCGTTCGTGCGCAATATGACGAGCGCCGAGATCTTCACGGTGATGGCGAGCGGCATGGCGTCGGTCGCGGGCTCGGTGCTGGTCGGCTACGCCGGCCTCGGCGTGAAGATGGAGTATCTGCTCGCCGCATCGTTCATGGCGGTGCCGGGCGGGCTGCTGTTCGGCAAGCTGCTGTTTCCGACCGTCGAGCCGAGCCGCGTGGTGGTCGACGGCCTCGATTTCGACGACAAGCGGGCCGCCAACGTGATCGAGGCGGCCGCATCCGGCGCATCGGTCGGCCTGCGGATCGCGATCAACGTCGGCGCGATGCTGATCGCGTTCGTCGGGCTCATCGCACTGATGAACCTGATCGTCGGCGGCGCGGCCGCGTTCGCGGGCTTTCCACAGGTCACGCTGGTCGGCATCATCGGCTACCTGTTCGCGCCGCTCGCGTGGATCATCGGCGTGCCGTGGCACGATGCGGCGCTGGCCGGCAACTTCATCGGCGAGAAGCTGATCTTCAACGAATTCGTCGCGTACGGCGACCTGTCGCCGTACCTGAAGGGCGGTGCTCACGCGGCGGCGGCCGGCCTCCAGGTGCTCGACGCGAAGACGCTCGCGATCGTGTCGTTCGCGCTGTGCGGCTTCGCGAACTTCTCGTCGATCGCGATTCTCGCGGGCGGCTTCAGCGCGGTCGCGCCCGAGCGCCGCTCGGACGTCGCGCGGCTCGGCTTGCGCGCGCTGACGGCGGCGACGCTGTCGAACCTGATGAGCGCGGCGATTGCCGGCCTGTTTTTCTCGCTGCATTAGCGCCTGTTCACGCCGATAACAGGCTCCAAGCCATGCAGTAGACTCCGATCGATCGAAGCGAGGCAACGATGTTTCTACCGCAGGAATTCATTCGCAGGAAGCGCGACGGGCAGCCGCTCGATCGCGACGGCATGGCCGCGTTCGTGCGCGGCGTGACCGACGGCAGCGTGACCGAGGGCCAGGTGGCCGCGTTCGCGATGGCCGTGTATTTCAACGACCTCAGCACGGACGAACGCGTCGCGCTGACGCTCGCGCAGCGCGATTCGGGCGACGTACTCGACTGGCGTGCGCTCGATCTCGGCGGGCCGGTGATCGACAAGCATTCGACGGGTGGCGTCGGCGACGTCGTGTCGCTGATGCTCGGGCCGATGGTAGCCGCGTGCGGCGGCTACGTGCCGATGATCTCGGGGCGCGGGCTCGGCCATACCGGCGGTACGCTCGACAAGCTCAGCGCGATTCCCGGTTACGACGTGATGCCCGATACGGACGCGTTTCGCCGCACGGTGCGCGAGGTCGGCGTCGCGATCATCGGGCAGACCGCGCGGCTCGCGCCGGCCGACAAGCGCATCTATGCGATCCGCGACGTGACGGCGACCGTCGAATCGGTCGCGATGATCACCGCGTCGATCCTGTCGAAGAAACTCGCGGCAGGGCTCGACGGGCTCGTGATGGACGTCAAGGTCGGCTCCGGCGCGTTCATGCCGACTCCGGAGAAATCGGCGGAACTGGCGCGCAGCATCGTCGACGTCGGCAACGGCGCCGGCATGAAGACGACCGCGATCCTCACCGACATGAACCAGTCGCTCGCGCCGTGCGCGGGTAACGCGCTCGAGGTGGCGTGCGCGATCGACTACCTGACGGGCAAGTCGCGCCCCGCGCGCTTGCACGACGTGACGATGGCGCTGTCGGCCGAACTGCTCGTCACCGGCGGGCTGGCGCGCGACGCCGCTCACGCGCGCGAGCAGCTCCAGCGCGCGCTCGATTCGGGCGCGGCGGCCGAGCGTTTCGCGCGCATGGTCGTCGCGCTCGGCGGCCCTGCCGACCTGATCGACGCACCCGCGCGGCATCTGGTGCGGGCCGCGGTGATCGTGCCGGTTCCGGCGCCCGCGGGCGGCGTGGTGCAGCGCGTCGATTGCCGCGCGCTCGGGCTGGCGGTGGTCGCGCTCGGCGGCGGCCGCACGCGCGCGGAGGACGCGATCGACGTCAGCGTCGGCCTGTCGGCGCTCGCGGAGATCGGGCAGCGTATCGGGGCCGGCGAGCCGCTCGGCTTCGTGCATGCCCGCGACGAAGCGGCCGCGGCCCATGCGGCGGATGCGATTCGCCGCAGCTACGTACTCGGCGAGACCGGCGAAGCGCCGCCGACCCTTTACCGGCAGATCGGCTGACCCTGCCGCGGAGACCTCGATGGAACGAGACGAACTGATCGAACAGGCGAAGGCGGCGCGCGACCGCGCGTATGCGCCGTATTCGCGCTTCAAGGTCGGCGCGGCGCTGCAGGCGCGCGACGGGACGGTTTTCCACGGCTGCAACGTCGAGAACGCGTCGTACGGACTGTGCAATTGCGCGGAACGCACGGCGCTGTTCGCGGCGATCGCCGCCGGTTATCGGCCGGGCGATTTCGCGCGGCTCGCGGTCGTCGGCGACACGGACGGACCGATCGCGCCGTGCGGCGCATGTCGTCAGGTGATCATCGAGATCGGCAAGCCCGACATCGAAGTGATTCTCGCCAACCTGAAAGGGGCCGTCGAGATCACGACGGCCCGCGCGTTGCTGCCGGGCGCGTTTACGCTGTAACGGCGCGCCGCAGGCGGCGCCTTACGCGCTGTCGCGGGCGTCGCGGATCGGGATCACGGTGCGTGCGCCACACTGGCGCAGCAGGTCGCGCAACTCGTTGATGACCGGAAACACTTCGTGGTTCCAGTCGGCGCCCTGGCGATCGTGCGCTTCCTGTTCGCGTTCGACGATCCAGCGATCCTCGCGGAAGATACGCTCGGTGAACCACACGAGCAGCGGCCATGCGAGATCGAGTGCGAACGGGATGCCGGGCTTGTGGATCGACAGCAGCCCGAACGTGCGGTTGGTGCGCTGCTCGGCGTCGAGCGGCACGTAGACGATCCACAGATCCATCACGAGCGTGCCTTCGCTCGAGCGAATCTGCAGCGTCTGGTACGGATAGCCGGTGCGCACCGTCATCACGCTCTTGTTGGCCTGGTCGCCGGGCTTCTTGCTCGAACCGAACACGAGCGCCTCGCCGACCGGCTGCTTGCCTTCCATCCGCGCGAACGTGTAGTCGACCTCGACCCAGTCGTCGCCGCGGCGGCGGCCCACCGAGCGCGCGCGCATCTGCCCCATCTGCTTGCGATGCAGGAACTGATGGTTCATGTCCATCAGGTTTTCGTGCATGAACGAGTAGTGGCACTTGACCTCGCGGCCGAAGCGGCGCGTCTTGTATGCGCGGTTGTCCGCGGATTCGAGCGTGGGGAACGGTCGTGCTTCGGCGAGCGTGGCGTCGCCCGGGAACACGAAGATCAGCCCGTGCGCTTCGCGGCATGGATACGCGCGCACGCCGTTGGGCAAGCGCTCGCGGCCGAGGTAGGGCACGTCGACGCAGCGGCCGCTGTCGCACGCGTAGGTCCAGCCGTGGTAGCAGCAGCGCAGCGTCTCGCCGCTCACCACGCCCGCGTGCAGCGGCACCTGGCGGTGCGCGCAACGATCTTCGAGCGCATACACGGCGCCCGATTCGGTGCGCACGAGCACGATCGGGTCGCCGGCGAAGCGCACGCCGAGCGTCTTGCCGCGCTTGAGTTCGCGCGACCACGCGAGCGGGTACCAGTGATCCGGATGAATGGGCACGCGGCGCAGGTCGCGTACGACCGCGCCGGTGGACGGTTCTTCGAGAGTATTGCTGTCAGGCAAGGGCACTGCGCGCATGCGTGACGCCTCCTGGCTTGGCGGGTGGTCCGGACGCCGCGTCATGCGGCGAGGATCAGGAGAAGTCTACGCGAAGTTGCCGGCCGCGGCGGACGCGATGCGGGTTTGCCCCGCCATCGCGCGCACCGATTCGTTGATGCGGCGCAAAGAGGGCAGCCGCCGGTGCGTGGCGGGGCGGGCCGCCGCGGCTGTGCGGCGGGCGGCATCCCGTCACGCAGCCGGGCGGTGGTCGCGAGCGGCTCGCAAGCGGCTCACGAGCGCGCTTCGCGCCACAGTACCGCGTCGGCACGGTACAGCGCCGGGAAGCGCTGCTTCAGCCCGGCGACCTTCGGCAGGTCGTTGAACGCGATATACGGCGCATCCGGATGCAGTTCGAGGTAGTTCTGGTGATAGGCCTCGGCCGGATAGAACCCCTTGTACGCCTCGACGCGCGTGACCACAGGCGCCGGAAACACGTGCGCGGCGCCGAGCTGCGCGATGTACGCGGTCGCGACCGCGCGTTGCTGCGCGGTGGTCGGGAAGATCGCGGACCGGTACTGCGGGCCTTCGTCGGGGCCTTGCCGGTTCAGTTCGGTCGGATCGTGCGCGACCGAGAAGAATACCTGCAGCAGCCGGCCGTACGTGATCTGGGTCGGGTCGTAGACGATGCGCACCGATTCCGCGTGCCCCGTCAGCCCCGAGCCGACCAGCGCGTAGTGCGCGGTTTCGGACGCGCCGCCCGCGTAGCCTGCGGTGACCTGTTTCACGCCCTTCACGTGCTCGAACACGCCCTGGACACCCCAGAAGCAGCCGCCGGCGAGGACGGCCGTCTCGTCGTGCGACGCGCCGGGCGTTTCGTCGAGCGCCGGCGCGGGCACGGTGCGCATCGGCTCGGCGGAGTTGACGATGCGCGGGTAGCCGAACACGGCGGCTGCCGCGACGGCGATGGCGCCGATGCGGCGCAGCATGGCCGCACGCCGTCGTGCGGCGGCATCGCGAATAGGGATCGGGTTCATCTTTTGCTCCTTCGACATGCGTCGAGAAATGTGTCCAGAAATGCGGCGGCCGCGATCAACCGAAAGTGAATGCATACGCATCGACCCCCGGATCGAGGAACTCGATCGAGAACGTGCGATCGGCGATCGCGCCGGGCTGTCGAACGAGCTGGTACAGGCGCTGGCCGGTGACGGTGCCGTAGCCCTGCGCGTCGACGTCGGCGCCATGTGCGGCGCCGGGCGCCGCGCCGTCGAGCGTCACGCGAAAGCGGACGGGCCGGCCGTTCGTGCCGGGGCCGAGCACGAGATGCAGATCGCGCGCATGGAAGCGGTAGACGATCCGGCCATCCGGCGCGGCGAGCGACGCGCGTTCGGCGCCGACGTTCCACGTGCCCGCGAGGCCCCAGCCGTTGAGATCCGGCCAGGCCGGCACGTCGTAGCGGTGCGCCGTGTCGCGTACGACGCCGCCCGGCGACGCGAAGCTTTCCGCGCGCGCATAGCCGACATAGGTTTCGGGCGAACGGACGTCCGCGCTGTCGGCGGCCGCGAGCGCACCCTTCGCGGGCGCGCCGGCGAGCCCGAGCGGCACGTTCAGCGCGTCCGGATGACCGGCTTCGGCGAGCAGCGACTGGATCGCGCGTTCCGATTGCGCGTATTCGCCTTCGCCGAAGTGGTGATGACGGATCCGTCCTTGCGCGTCGATGAAGTAGTGCGCGGGCCAGTATTCGTTGTTGAACGCGCGCCAGATCGAATAGCCGTTGTCGATCGCGACCGGGTAGTCGATGCCGAGGTCGTGCACGGCCTTCTTCACGTTGCCGATGTCGCGCTCGAACGCGAACTCCGGCGCGTGCACGCCGATCACGACGAGCCCGTACGGCGCATACTTGCGCGCCCACGCGGTCGTGTACGGCAGCGTGCGCAGGCAGTTGATGCACGAATACGTCCAGAAGTCGACCAGCACGACCTTGCCGCGCAGCCCGGCCGCCGTCAGCGGCGGCGAGTTCAGCCACTGCACCGCGCCGTCGAGCGACGGCAGCGTGCCTTCGACCGGCAGCGCGGCCGCGGTGGCGCCGGCCGCACGCATCATCGCGCCGGCGGCCATCGCACCGCCGCCGGCCTGCGCGCCGTCGGTTGTTGCGGCGGCCATCATTGCACTGCCCGTCGCGTTGTCGGTGGCGCCGGTCGCGACCGTTGCCGCCGGCGCGCCGTTCGAGCGTCCGCCGAGGCGGTCGACGAGTTTCGTTTCGAGCCCGCCGGTGGTGACGGTCGACAGTTGCGCGAGGGCGCCCGTGTCGAGACCGAGCGCGATCGCGCCGACACCGGCCAGGAGCGCCGCGCCGATCCCGCGCCGGATCCATTCGCCGGCGCCGAGCGAGCGCTTCATCGCGGCGAACACCTTGCCGCCGATCACGAGCGCAACGCCGAGCGACGTCGCCGCGCCGGCCGCATACGCGACGAGCAACAGCGTCGTGCCGACGCTCGCGCCGCGCAGCGCGGCGCCGGTCAGCACGAGGCCGAGGATCGGGCCCGCGCACGGCGCCCACAGCAGGCCCGTCGCGACGCCGAGCAGCAGCGACGACGCCGGGCCGGCCGGGCGGCCGTCGCGTTGCGCGAACCCGGTGAGCCGGTTGCCGGCGGCGACGAGCGGGCGCGTCAGGTGTTCCGCGAAGCGCGGCATCAGCAACGTCAGGCCGAACACAGCGAGCAGCACGATCGCGATCCAGCGGCCGGCCTGGTTGGCCTGCGCGACCCAGCCGCCGCCGACGGCGGCGAGCGTCGCGACGACGGCGAACGTGAGCGCCATGCCGGCGAGCAGCGGCAGGCCGGTGCGCACGAACGGCTGGTCGGCGCGCGCGAACACGAACGGCAGCACGGGCAGGATGCACGGGCTCAGGATCGTGAGCACGCCGCCGAGATAGGCAAGGACGATGAGCAGCATGGTGCGTTCTCCAGTCGGACGGGAGTGGGGCCTGGTCAGGCGGCGGCCGGGTGGAAGGCGAGCGCGACGCCGTTCATGCAGTAGCGCAGGCCGGTCGGCGCCGGGCCGTCGTCGAACACGTGGCCGAGATGGCCGCCGCAGCGGCGGCAGTGCACCTCGGTGCGGACCATCCCGAACGACGCGTCGGTGTCGGTGCCGACTGCGTGGTCGAGCGGTTTCCAGAAGCTCGGCCAGCCCGTATGACTGTCGAACTTGGTGGCCGACGAGAACAGCGCGAGGTCGCAGCCGGCGCACGCGAACGTGCCGTGCCGGTGCTCGTCGTTCAGCGGGCTGCTGAACGGCCGTTCGGTGCCGGCTTCGCGCAGGACCGTGTATTGGGCGGGCGTGAGCCGGCGATGCCATTCGGCGTCGCTGTGCGTGATCTCGAAAGGAGCGGCTTTGGGCGAGCCGGCCGGCGGCGCGGCGAACGCGCGGCCGACCAGCGCGCGGCGGCCGGCGGACGACAGCGCCGCGAGCGCGGCGAGGCCGGTGGCGCCGGCGAACAGCAGGTGTCTGCGGGTGGGCATGATGGGCTCCTGGAAGCGGGTCCTGAAAACATGCGCCCATCGTAGGTGGCGGCCGGTGTCGAAGTCCTCACGGAAAGTTAAATGAATCGTGATGATTTACCCGGTGTTCCGGTCAGTGCGGCTGAAATCCGTACGAGCCATGTCCGGCAAGGGTTTGCGGGGAATTGATGGTCCGGAAACTTCCACGGAAATCCTGCGCGAACCGCGACTCTTTAGTGTCTTTTTAATGTTCGCGGTGTGGGTAGGCCCTGCTTGGGATACGCGGGCCTGGGCGACAAGATCTCGATGTCCGGCAAGCAAACTCGTCAACGAGAATTTCGTCACGTTCCCGGCGGGTTACGGTTCCGCGCTGAATGCGGCGCTCGAGGATCTGTGCGCCCAGGAGGGCGTTGCGCCGCAGATAAGGCCTACCGCATCGCAGATGACGACGTTGGTGTCGCTGGTGGCAGCGGAACGCGGCGTCGCCATCGTGCCCGGCTTCACGTCGACGCTACAACGCTCGGGCGTCGCCTACGTGCCGCTGGCGACGCCGCACGTTCTCGAGTTGGTCGTCACATGGTCCGAACCGTTCTCGTCGACCTGCGTCGGGCAGTTCATCGAGTTCGTCAGGTCGGCCGCGGCTGGCTAGGCGCGGCTGGCTAGGTGCGGCCGGCTAGGCTTCCAGGCCCTTCTGCACGTACCACGACAACGGCAGTGTCAACAGCAGGATCGAGGCCAGCGCGAGCAGCGCGGTCGGGACGCCCGCGATGTCGCCGAGACGGCCGAAAAGCACCGGCGACAGCGCGCTGCCGCCGATCGTGCCCGTATAGAACAACGCGAACGCCTGCTCGCGCTTGCCGACACCGGCCAGTTCCGGCACGACGCCATAGAGCACGGACGATGTTCCGTTCAGCGCCAGTCCAAGCAGCGGCAGCATCGCCATCATGGCGAAGAGCGGCGAGAACACGGCGAGCACGATCAGCAAAGACGTGGCGGAGAGGCCGAGCCGTCGATCCGCTTCCACGAAGCGGAGGGAATGGTCCATCGCTGGCCTGGCGACGACACCCCGTGCCGTTACCCGTCGGCACCGCGCTGCTGCCCCGGCCCTCGCGTCATCCGGCCTCGTCCGAGAGCGACACGGGCGCCGCATGCCGACCGTCGCGCTCTGCCGTCGCGTCCTGGCTGCGGCGGAAACCGGTATCGGCTCCGAGCGCGTGGAGGATCGATCGGCCCTTCTTCGTCAGATATGCGCGCCGACGGCCGGGGGCGCCATGTTCGAGCATGACGAGTTGTCGTTCGAGCAACGCATCGAGTTCGGCGCGATTCATGTCGAGCTGGTCCGGCGCCTCGCACACCAGCATCAGCGTCGCGAATTCGTGCGGGCTCAGCATGGCCGCCTCCCGTCGCGCACGGAACCGCCGCCGGCAGGCGTGGCGAAGAAAAACGAAATATGGTGCAGCGCGCGTCCGCGGGTGGCGACTCGACGGCGCGGCAGCTTCGGTCGGCCGATCGCGGCGGGTGGGTCGGTGCGACGCAACGCGAGCGGTTTGCGCGCGGCGCGTACTCGGGCACCGATCGGCGCGAAGCGACCGTTGCCGTTGCGCGCGACCCGCAGGCCGGCCGACAGACCCGCGACGACGCGGACGATGCGTCGTGGCCGGCGGCCGACTTCCGTCAGTCGATCGGAGGTAAAGAAAGGATCGTTCATGATTCGCTCCCGGTTGGACCTCGCACGGAGGACGAACCGGACCACGCGCTCCAGTTCGTCGATCCGCGAGAGGCCTCGCTGACAAACAAATCGAAACACGCAGCGCGTAAGCCGCGGCTGCTTGAGCGATACCAAAATAGGATGGCAAGCGCGGATTTCAAGCGCCGTTTTGCGACGATTCGCGCGGCCCGGCGCTGCGACCGTCGAGGCCGCACCGTCGCGCGTCGCGCGGCATCGCGAGACGCGCGACGGCCGGACGAACGCGGTTTTCGGCCTGAAACATTTTGTTACATATGCGCTTTCGTCGCCCTCTTGAAGCGCGCTTGCCGCGCCACTATTTCGCTTTTCGCCAATCGATGGCACGCCGGCGCGCCGCAGCCTTCGCGCGTGCAGGTGCTGGCGGATTCCCTTTTCCAGGTGATCTCATCGCTCAGGAGATGAAAATGCAGATTCGTCCCCTCTACGACCGGGTTATCGTCAAGCGAATCGAACAGCAACGGACGACAGCCTCCGGCATCGTGATTCCCGATTCGGCGGCCGAACGGCCCGAGCAGGGTGAAGTGATTGCGGTCGGCAGCGGCCGGCTGCTCCAGGACGGCTCGCAGCGCCCGCTGCAGCTCCAGGTCGGCGACCAGGTTCTCTTCGGCAAATATGCAGGCCAGACCGTGAAGGTGAACGGCGAGGAACTGCTCGTGATGCGCGAAGAGGACGTCATGGGCGTACTCGAACCCGAATCTCAGGCTGCCAGGAAAGCGGCCTGAATACCGATTCGACCGCGTCGCACGGGTAGGTGCCCGATGCGCGCGGCATCTCGTTCAACGACTGTATCCGGAGCAAGAAAATGACCGTAAAAGACGTGAAATTCCGCGATGGCGCCCGCCAGCAGATCGTCAAGGGCGTGAACGTGCTGGCCGACGCGGTGAAGGTGACGCTCGGCCCGAAGGGCCGCAACGTCGTGATCGAACGCAGCTTCGGCGCGCCCGTGATCACGAAGGACGGCGTGTCGGTCGCGAAGGAAATCGAGCTGAAGGACCGCTTCGAGAACATGGGCGCGCAGATCGTCAAGCAGGTCGCGTCCAAGACGGCCGACGTGGCCGGCGACGGGACGACCACCGCCACCGTGCTCGCGCAGGCGATCGTGCAGGAAGGCATGAAGCACGTCGCGGCCGGCATGAACCCGATGGATCTGAAGCGCGGCATCGACAAGGCCGTCGGCGCGGTGCTCGACGAGCTGCGCAAGCTGTCCCGGCCGATTTCGACGCACAAGGAAATCGCGCAGGTCGGCGCGATTTCCGCGAACTCGGACGATGCGATCGGCAAGATCATCGCCGACGCGATGGAGAAAGTGGGCAAGGACGGCGTGATCACCGTCGAGGACGGCAAGTCGCTGGAGAACGAACTCGACGTGGTCGAAGGCATGCAGTTCGATCGCGGTTACGTGAGCCCGTATTTCATCAACGATCCGGCGAAGCAGGCGGCCTATCTCGACGATGCGCTGATTCTGCTGCACGACAAGAAGATTTCCAGTGTCCGCGACCTGCTGCCGATTCTCGAAGCGGCGTCCAAGGCCGGCAAGCCGCTGCTGATCGTCGCCGAGGATGTCGAGGCCGAAGCGCTCGCGACGCTCGTCGTGAATTCGATGCGCGGCATCCTGAAGGTCGCCGCCGTCAAGGCGCCGGGTTTCGGCGACCGGCGCAAGGCCATGCTGGAGGATCTCGCGATCCTGACCGGTGCGACGGTCATCTCGGAGGAAACCGGCAAGCAGCTCGACAAGGCCACGCTCGAGGATCTTGGCAGTGCGAAGCGTGTGGAGGTGCGCAAGGACGATACGATCATCATCGACGGTGCGGGTGACGCGGCGCGCATCGACGCGCGCGTGAAGTCGATTCGCGTGCAGATCGACGAAGCGACGAGCGACTACGATCGCGAGAAGCTGCAGGAGCGTGTCGCGAAACTCGCGGGCGGCGTGGCGGTGATCAAGGTCGGCGCGGTCACCGAGGTCGAAATGAAGGAGAAGAAGGATCGCGTCGACGATGCGCTGCATGCGACGCGCGCCGCGGTCGAGGAGGGCATCGTGCCGGGCGGCGGCGTCGCGCTGCTGCGTGCGCGCGCGGCGCTGTCGGACATCCGGGGCGCGAATGCGGATCAGGACGCCGGCATCCGGATCGTGCTGCGCGCGCTGGAGGCGCCGCTGCGCATCATCGCGGCCAATGCGGGCGACGAACCGTCGGTCGTGGTCTCGAAGGTGCTCGAAGGCACCGGGAACTTCGGCTACAACGCGGCGACCGGCGAGTACGGCGATCTGGTGGACGCGGGCGTGGTCGACCCGACCAAGGTCACGCGTACCGCGCTGCAGAACGCCGCGTCGATCGCGAGCCTCGTGCTGACGACCGATGCGACCGTCGCGCAAGCGCCGAAAGAAGACGGCGCCGAGCCGGCTCCCGCGCCCGAACTCGGCTACTGACCTGCATCGCAGGCTCGCCTGCGATCGTCGCACAGCCGCTGGCCGGAGCGGCTTTTCCCGGCGCGCGCGACAACGGGGGGGCGCCGCGCCGCCTTTTCATGTTTGCGAAACCGACCATGAAGCTCGAACTTTCGATCGATTCCAGGCCGCTGCACGTCGAACTCGACGACGTCATCGCCGGCCTGCTCGCCGCGCGGCTCGGCCTGCCGCCGGAAGGCGATCATCGCGTCGCGATCGGCCGCTATCTGGGCGACGCGGCCGGGCCGTGGACGCTGGATGACGATCATATGCGCAAGCGCGTGATGCGCCGCCTGATCCTCGACATCGCCGATCCGACGCTGGTCATCCAGTACCTGATGGCCGATCAGACGGACCAGACCGGGCCCGGCGAAGCAGGCGAGTGACGCACGCCGAACGCGCGTTCGCCCGTCCGACGACGCACCCGGCGCGCCTCCTGTCGCTGCGCCGGTGCGTCGGCATCGCCGTCTCGCGCCGGGAAGCCGCGACTCAGGCGCCGTCCGGCTTGCCCGGCTTGCGGCCCTGGGGAGCCGGCGGACCCGCACCGAGCTCGGCACCCGTCACCGGGTCGCTGTCCGGATCGGATGCGAGTCGCTGCGCCATCGCCTCGATGGCGTCCGCTTGCTGCGCGTCGAGCATGCCTTCCGCAATGCCGCTGCCGCCGTCGACCGCGGGTTCGGCGGGGCGGATTTCGAGTTCGCCGCCGTGGTTCCATGGTCCGACCAGCGGCGCCGCGTCCGGCTGCATCCGGAAGTACACGTGATCGTACGGCGCCTTCGGCGGCAGCTTGCCCGGCGGGAAGTTCGCGGTGATCGCGTACAGCGCTTTCTCGAACGACATCTGGTGCGACACCTCGCGCGTCATCAGGAAGCCGAGCGCATCGCGGATATCCGGATCGTCGGTCACGTTGATGAGCCGCTCGTAGATGATCTTCGCGCGTGCTTCGGCCGCGATGTTCGAGCGCAGGTCCGCCGTCGGTTCGCCGATCGTGTCGATGTACGCGGCCGACCACGGCACGCCGCCCGAATTGGTCAACGGTGCGCCCGCGCCGTACAGCACCTGCGTCACGTGGCTGTCGTTGCCCGCGCCGTGCAGCTTGCGGTACAGCTCGGCCTGTTCGTCGACCGCTTCCGCCAGCTCGCCCTTGGCGCCGCGATTCAGCATCGCGGCCATCGAGCCGATCACTTCGAGGTGGCTCAGCTCCTCGGTGGCGATGTCGAGCAGCATGTCCTTGCGGCCGGGATCCTCTTCGGTGATCGCCTGCGTGAAATAGCGCATCGCGGCGGCGAGCTCGCCCTGCGGGCCGCCGAACTGCTCGAGCAGCAGGTTGGCGAGTCCGGGATTCGGCGCGCCCACGCGCACCGTGTACTGAAGCCGTGTGTTGTGGATGAACATGGCATCTCCGTTGAAAGGGTTGCGCGACATTCGCCCGGTGGAAACAGCATGAATCGATCCCATGGTCGGCCGACGATACCGGGCATGCGCGATGCCGGCCGATGGGGGCCGCGACAGGTGTGGCTTTTCGTGGGTGCTGGTGCGGTTCGTCGTGCGGCACGCGTGCATCGTGCCGACTGGCGAGAGTCGGCGCGGACATGGACCCGCGCCGGGCGACGAAGCAGCGATCGTGCGATCGGCTCGCGACGGGCAGCGTCTCGCGGGCGACGCTGCCTGCCCCCGATGCAAGGCGCCGCATGCGAACACGGCAGTGACGGCGGCGACCCGGGCGCGCGTCGCGTGACCCGCGGTCGGCGTCGCCGGATTTTCAAGCGGTTGTCATTTCGGCTGCATAGGCCGTGTCACGCCGGCGCGTGACGTGCGTTTCGTGAATGGCGACGCGCGGCGACGGACATGCCGTGTTGCTGGCCGGGCCGATCGGCGAGATGGCGTTGCGGTTGGGCTGCACCTGAATGGCCGGAGCGTCAGCGTCCGGACGATCGTGGCAGGCCATGTTCTCCGCGATGACGCGCGAACCGGATGACGCCAGGCGCGCGCCGGCCGGCATGCCGGTCATCTTGCTTTCAGCATTTCGTCGGCGAGCCGATAGGCGCTGACCGCGCGCTTCAATTCGTAGTCGGCGATCGTCGACACGTTGCGCCCGGCGTCACGCGACAGCAGGCCCTGCAGCGCGGCGGCGGCGAAGAAATCGCGCAGGTCCGGCGTCGCGGATTTCGGCTCGGGCGGAGCGGCTTCGACGATCGGCCCCGCTTTCCAGAAAACGGGCGACGGCGTGGCTGCCTTGGAGACGGCGGCGGTTTGCTTGATGCTCACATCCTGGGAAAACGGCGTCATTTCTTCCCCTTCGATCAAGTATCTGTTGGCGAAGCAGCGTAACGTCCCCGATTGCGCAGGCGAGCATCGTTTCGTGTAGTTCCTGAGCGGTACTAACCGCTTGATCGACGCGAATATTCGCCGGTAATACGGCATCCGTCAAAGGAAATAAATTGAATTCGACGGGCCGACGCACGAGCATGATTCGTTCCCGCTGGCGATCGATGGGAAGCATCGCGTTTCGCCAACCGATGTGGATGGTATGTCGGCACGAATGACGCCCCGGTGACACACCCGTGTGCGGGCGTGACGCTCCCTGCACGAGGACTGCAAGCCTTCCGTCAGGCGCTCGGTCGCGCTTGCCGGTGCCGTACAATCGCAGATGAAAGCTCAGGGGGAAGTATCACGCGCGGGATCGTGGCGCGACCGGACGAGCGCGACGCGACCCGGCACCGATCGGCGCCAGGCACACGATGTTCCGCAACACCATCAGGAGAATTCAATGGCACGGCAAGCGCCTGCGCACAAGGAGCGGCCTCTGTCGCCCGCGACGTTGAAGAGCGATCTGTCGTTTCCGGTCGTGGGCATCGGTGCGTCGGCAGGCGGTACGATGGCCTTGCAGACCTTTTTCGAGAGCGCGCCGACGGGCATGGACATGGCGTTCGTCGTCGTCGTCCATCTCGCGCCGGAACAGGTCAGTCATATGGACACGGTCCTGCAGCGCACGACGGGCATGTCGGTGCATCAGGTGACGTCCACGGTACCGATCGAGAAAAACCACATCTACGTGATCGCACCGGGCATGCAGCTCGAGATGTCGGACGGTTGCCTTCGTTGCCGCAGCCGGGACCCGTCCGACGAGATTCCGTTCACGATCGACCACTTCTTTCGGACGCTGGCGGACGCGCACGACTGGCGCGCGATCGGCATCGTGATGTCCGGCACCGGCTCCGACGGCGCAGCGGGCTTGAGCCGCATCAAGGAGGCGGGCGGCATTACGCTCGCGCAGACGCCGGACGACGCCGAGCACGCGGAGATGCCGCAGCACGCGATTGCGATGGCCCGCGTCGATATCGTGCTGCCGGCGGCCGAGATGCCGCAACGGTTGCTCGAACTCTGGTCGAATGCGCGCCGCATCGAACAGCAGAGCCTCGAATTCGCGCAATCGCTGCACCACGTCGATCGGCCGACGATCAACGATCCCGAACGCGCGCTCTCCGACATTCTGATGCACCTGAGGGTACGCACGGGCCACGATTTCAGGCTGTACAAGCGGGCGACCGTGCTGCGGCGTATCGAGCGGCGCATGCAGGTCAACGGCCAGCGCGATCTCCTCGCGTACCGGGATTTCCTGCGGGCCACGCCGGAAGAAGCGAACGCGCTGCTGGCTGACATGCTGATCGGCGTGACCCAGTTCTTCCGCGATCGAGAAGCCTTCGATTTCCTCGAACGGGAAGTGATCGGCTCGTTGTTCGCGTCGGAGTCCGGCGAGGAGCAGGTACGCGTGTGGGTGGCCGGATGCGCGACGGGCGAGGAGGCGTACTCGATCTCGCTGCTGCTGGCGCGGGCGCGCGAGGCCGCGATGTCGAGCCAGGCCATCCAGGTCTTCGCGACCGATATCGACGAAGCGGCGATCGTCCGCGCGCGGACCGGTTCCTACCCGCTGTCGATCGCGAGCGATGTGCCCGCCCCGCTGCTGCAGCGGTATTTCACGCGGGAAGGCGCGCACTACGTGATCGCGAAGGCGGTGCGCGAACGCATCCTGTTCGCGGCGCACAGCCTGCTGCGCGATCCACCGTTCTCGCATCTCGACCTGATCTCGTGCCGCAACGTGCTGATCTATCTCGAGCGGGCGGTGCAGCGGCAAATCCTGGAGCTGTTCCATTTCGCGTTGCGCCCCAACGGCTACCTGTTTCTCGGCACCGCGGAATCGGCCGATGCGGCGGACGATCTGTTTGCCGTCGTGGACAAGAAACGCCGGATCTACCGCGCACGCGTCGTCACGCATCGCGCGAAGCCGGCCACGGGCTTTCCGCCGCTGTTCCAGGTCGAATCCGGCGCATCCGACGAGCGGGCCGCGCCGCAGCCGCCGTTGCGGGTCCCGGCCAGCCCGGCACAGCGCAACTTCTCCTATTCGGAGCTCCATCAGCGCGCGCTCGAAACGTATTCGCCGCCGAGCGTCATCATCGACAAGGAATCGAACGTCGTTCATCTGTCGGATAACGCCGGCCGGTTCCTGCGGCACGTCGGCGGCGAACTGTCGAGCAACATCATGACGCTGGTGCTGCCGGATCTGCGGCTCGATCTGCGCACCGCGATTTTCCGTGCGCTGCAAACGGGCACGAGCGTGGAGGCGCGCCGGGTGAAGTGGGCGCACGATGCCCGCGTGTCGTGGATCAACATGACGGTCAGGCCGTTTCACGACAAGGTCGCGAATGCGGAATTCCTGCTCATCGTGTTCGACGAGGTGGCCGGCCGCATGACCGAGGAGGACCAGGTCGAGACGAGCGGGCAGGATCCGGTTCTGGCCCAGCTCGAACAGGAGCTGCAGCACAGCCGCGAGCAACTTGCGACGATCATCGAGCAGTACGAAACGTCCGTCGAGGAATTGAAGGCGTCGAACGAGGAGCTGCAGGCGATCAACGAAGAGCTGCGATCCACGAGCGAGGAACTGGAAAGCAGCAAGGAGGAACTGCAGTCGGTCAACGAGGAGTTGACGACGGCCAACGCCGAAATGCAGGCAAGGATCGAAGACACCGCAAAAGCGAACGACGACCTCCACAACATCATCGCGTCGAGCGAGATCGCGACCGTGTTCGTCGACAAGGAAATCCGGGTCAAGCGGTTTACGCCCAACGCCACCGCGATTTTCAACCTGATCGATACGGACCTGGGCAGATCGCTATTTCACATTACTCACGCACTGCGGTATCCGACGCTGGCCGACGATGTCCGGCAGTCGTTTCAGTCGCTGCGGTTGATCGAGCGCGAGATCGAGAGCGAGGCCGGCCGGTGGTATCTGATGCGGTTGCTGCCCTACCGGACGGCGGACGATCACATCGACGGCGCGGTGATCACGCTGATCGACATCACCGACCGGCATCACGCGGAAGAGGCGGCGCGGGCAGGCGAGCAGCGCCTGCGTCTGGTCGCGCAGTCGACCAAGGACTACGCGATCATCATCCAGGACGGCAACGGGTCCATCGTGAGCTGGAACGCCGGTGCGGAACGCATATTCGGCTATACGGAAGAAGAGATGATCGGCCAGGACGTCGAGCTGATCTACGAGCCGAGCGACCGACAGGCGCTCGTGCCGACGCGCGAGCGCGACATCGCGACCCGCGAAGGGCGCGCGGACGACGAACGCTGGCACCGGACCAAGGACGGGCGGCGGATTTTCTGTAGCGGCGTCGTCACGCCGATTTCGGATACGTCGTTCAACGGCTTCGCGAAGATCGTGCGCGACATGACGCTGCGCAAGCAGAGCGACGACGCGAACCGCGAAGCGCTCGCGCGGGAACAGGCGGCTCGCGAGCAGGCGCTCAGTTCGAATCAGCTGAAGGACGAGTTCATTGCGGTGCTGTCCCACGAGCTGAGGCATCCGCTCAACCTGATCGGCGTCAAGTCGGAAATGCTGCCGCGCCTGCCGGAGACGCGCGACATTCCCGCCGTGCGCGAAGCCGCGGATTCGATTCGGCAGGCCGTGCGCGCACAGGCGCAGATCATCGACGACCTGCTCGATCTGTCGCGCATCCAGACCGGCAAGCTCGCGCTCGAGCTGGGCCGGGTCGACCTGACGGCGATGTTGCGCAGCATCACGGATACCTGCGAGGTCGACGTGCACGCGCGCGGCCTGGTCCTGCAAACGGAGCTGCCGACGGAGCCGGCCATCGCGCTGGCCGATCCGGTGCGATGCGAGCAGATCTTCTGGAACCTGATGTCCAACGCGCTCAAGTACACGCAACCGCACGGCCAGATCATCGTGCGTCTCGTGCATGAGGGCAAGATGCTGCGCGTCGACGTGATCGACGACGGGCAGGGGATCGACGGAGATACGCTTCCGCATGTCTTCGACATGTTCCGGCAGGCGCCGCGCGACAGGACGCGGGGCGGTCTCGGCATCGGGCTGGCGCTGGTTCGGCAACTCGTCGAAATGCACGGCGGCCGGATCGCCGCGATGTCCGATGGCCCGGGGGCCGGCACCACGATGACGGTATGGCTGCCAGCCGCATCGACCGAGCGCGCGGCGTCTGCGGGCAGCGGCGTGCCGGACGGGAATATCGCCGGCCTGCGCGTGCTGCTGGTCGAGGACGATCAGGAGACGGCGATGTCGCTCACCGCGCTGCTGGAGCTGGCGGGGGCGGAGGTCCAGGCCGCGAAAAGCGGAGCCGCGGCGTTGACGATGCTGCAGGAGGCGCCCGTCGACGCGATCGTGTCCGACATCGGGCTTCCCGACATGGATGGCTACGAATTGCTTCGGCGGATCAAGGCCGATCCCCGGTGGGCCACGCTCCGGACCGTTGCGCTGACCGGCCGCAATCGGCTGGACGATGTCCGGGCCGCGACGGAGGCCGGTTTCGACAGCCATCTGTCGAAGCCGCTCGATTTCGGGATGTTGCTCGCGGTACTCGGCGACACGCGTCGCGCTACCCGATGACGGCCGACGGCCCGAGCGTGCGGCGCGGGTCGTTCGGGCGTGGCGCGCCGCCGCGGCATGTGCGGCAATCGCCATTCGACCCGCATTGCGCCGGCTGCGTTCGCCAGTGACGGAATCGCGGTTCAGGCACCCGATTTGCGGCTGTGTCCGCAAAGGGGGGTCTATGGATCGTCGAGATATCGTCGTAATCGCATCGTCCCGGGGCGGGCTCCCGGTCCTCCGGACCCTCGTGGCGGGCATCGCCGCGGATTTTCCGGTGCCGATTTGCATCGTGCAGCACATTGGTCGACATCGGACGATTCTGCCCGAGCTGTTGTCGCGATGGAGCGCGCTGGATGCACGCGAGGCGCGACACGGGCAAGCGCCACGGGCCGGCAGAATTTACGTGGCCCCGTCCGACAGACACATGATCGTGCGCGGCGGCAATCTCTGGCTGCTCGATACGGCCGCCGAGAACTTCACCCGGCCGGCTGCCGATCCGCTGTTCCGGTCTGCCGCCCGCGAATACGGGCCCGGTGCGATCGGCGTGGTGCTCAGCGGCGATCTCGATGACGGCGCGGCCGGCCTGGCGGCGATCCGCGCCCGGGGCGGGTACGGTATCGTTCAGGATCCCGACGAATGTGAAGCGCCGTCGATGCCGCGCAGCGCACTGGCCGCGGCGGGCGCCGATGTGGTCGCAAGGGCCGGGGAACTGCCGCAGGCCATTCATGCAGCGGTCTACGGCGCACGTGTGAAGGAGCAGCGAAAGATGGCGGACTTGCGCGACCTGGACCACGAGAGCCGGATTGCAGAGGAGGGCCTCGTCGATCCTGGGCAGCTTGACGAAATCGGCACGCGTTCGGCGCTCACGTGCCCCACTTGTCACGGCGTGCTCTGGCGCATGCGCGACGATCGTCCGTTGCGATACCGATGCCATACCGGGCATGCGTTCTCCGCGCTTTCTCTCGACGACGCGGAAGCCCAGAAAGCGGAGGATGCGATCTGGGGGGCGATCCGTGCGGTTCACGAGCGCATGATCTTTGCGCGCGAGCGCCAGGAATGGGCGCGCCGAACCGGCAACGCCGAGGACGTCGCGATCGAACAGGCCCGCATCGACGAGAACCAGCGGCTCGCGGACGTGCTGCGCGATGCAGTCGGCGCCGCGCTGGGCGGGGGCGAGCCGGATTGAGCAGCGGCTCGCAGCCTCCGCGCCGCGGGTTTCATCCGGGCACGAACACGCCTAGCGCCGCGATCGCCATCGCGAGCGTCGCGATCCATCCTCCCCACGCAAGCGGGCCTCTGACGGCAAACTCGCTCATGACCCGTTTGCTTGCCGCCATCAGCATCATCACGACCATGATCGGGACGGCGCTCACCCCATTGATGACGGCGCTCCAGTAAAGCGCGCGGATCGGGTCGAAATGCATAAAGGTGAATGCGATTCCGCCGACGATCGCCAATACGATCACCGCATAGAATTCGGGCGCGACGCCCAACTGCAGCGCGAGACTGTTACGCCAGCGAAACGTGCCGGCCGCCGCATAAGCGGCCGATCCCGCGAGCACCGGTAGCGCGAGCAGGCCGGTGCCGACGATGCCGAGCGCGAACAGCACGTACGCGAAGTGACCGGCAAGCGGCTCGAGCGCCCGCGCGGCGTCCGCCGACGTCTTGACGTCGATGTGATGCGCGTTGAGCGTGGCCGCTGCCGTCAGCACGATGAAGAATGCAATCACGTTCGACACGCCCATGCCGAACCACGTGTCGAAGCTGATCCGGCGCAACTGCGCGGGCGCCTGGCCCGGCATGCGCCGCAGCGGCCGCTGGTTCGGCACGGCGCGCAATTCCTCGACTTCCTGGGACGCCTGCCAGAAAAACAGATACGGGCTGATGGTCGTGCCGAGCACGGCGACGACCGTGGTCAGATAGGCGGCGCTCAGTTGCGCATGCGGCATCACGATCGCGCGACCGACCTCGGCCCAGTCGACGGGCACGATGAGGGCGACCGCGACATAGGCCAGCAGCGTCAGCGCCGTCCATTTGAGCAATCGCGCGTAGCGGTCGTACGGGACGAAAACCTGCAGCACGACCGACACGCCGCCGAGGCACACGATGTAGAGCTGTTGCGGGCCGGGCAGCAACAAATTGACTGCCGCGCCCATGGCCGACAAGTCGGCCGCGATGTTGATCACGTTGGCCGTGATCAGCAGCACGACCGTCGCGTACAGCAGCCATTGCGGGTAGTGCGTGCGCATGTTGGATGCGAGACCCTTGCCCGTCACGCGGCCGATGCGTGCGCTGACCAACTGGATGGCCGTCATCAGCGGGTACGTCAACAACAACGCCCACAGCAGTTCGAAGCCGAACTGCGCACCCGCCTGCGAGTACGTGCCGATGCCGGAAGGATCGTCGTCGGCGGCGCCGGTGATCAGGCCGGGGCCCAGGCGGCGGACCCACGTGACGGCGTTCGGGTCCGGCTCCGTCGGCTCGGGCTGAAGCAAATCGTTGTCGTTCATGATGGCGCGCCTCCCGAGGGTTACAGCAGGCGCAATCGCCGTGCCCGCTCGACGGGTGTCTCGCGCGGGCGGCGCAGGCGGGCGTTACGGTCCGTTCGGCGTCGCCGTGTTGCCCGCGTCGACCTTGATTGTCTGTTCTTTCGACACCAGCCGGCCGCCGACCATGCTTCCGCCGCCGAGGCGCAACTTCAGGAGCGCCGATTCGTTTGCATCGAGTCCCGACAGATAATCCAGACCGTACAGTCCCGCGCGATCATGGAACGGGATGAACCAGGACGAGCAGAACGCCGACGTGGGAATCGGGCACCGGGTGTGGATGTCGAGCCGCCGGGCAGAGAACGGATAGTCGTCGATATCGGTTGCGCTCACATCGAATCGCTTTTGGATGGTGAGCGGCGTGACGGTGTAGCGGAGGTAGACGTGGTTGGCCCACAGCGTATTGTCGAACGACGCCAGATCTTCGGCGGTGTACGCAACGATCGTGAGGCCGTTCCGGTCCCGGTGCTGGATTTCGTATCGGCTGACATCTATCGACTTGCAACCGGCACACGCGATTGCCGAACCCAGCGCGAAACAGATCAAACGCATCCGGTCATGCATGTCGTCCTCCCGCGCCTCGCGGTTTCGGTTCGCCTGCAATACGATGGTGCGCGACGTGGCGTTACGTCCGGCTACCCGCACCGTCGGCGGCCGCGACCGTTGCGTGCATCGCCTGATCGAGAAGGGCATGCGCGGCTTGCCACGCGCGCGCGGCCGCCGCGGAGTCGTTGAACGCTCGCGCTTCGACCGTGGCGCCGTCCAGCAGCATCATGAAGACGGTCGCCAGCCGGTTTGCGGTTTCGGCCGGCACGAGCGCTTCGATCAGTTCGGCGATCCATTCGACCATTTTGCGACGATAGCGGATCGCGACATCCGAGATCGGTGCATAAGCGGTGCCGAATTCGGCCAGCGCACGCTCGAACAGGCAGCCGGCAAATTCAGGTGTCCTGAACCAGGCTGCGTACCAGTCGAAGATGGTCTTGACGCGTTCGACCGGATCGACGACGTGCTGCAACTGCGCGGCGATGCTGCCGACGATCAGGTCGTAGCGCTGCACCAGCACTTCGCGGATCAGCTCGTCCTTGCTCGCGAAATGCCGGTACAGCGTCATTCGGGCGACACCGGAATCGTCGATGATCCAGTCGACGCCCACCGGGTGGAATCCGTGCCTGGAGAACAGTTCGGTCGCTTTGTCTACCACCAGTTGGCGTTTGTTGGCTCGCACGAACGGCTTCCTCCTCGATATTTCAACGGCATAGACCGATTATTCTAGCATCATGCCGGTGGATGAAATCGGCTTCCCGGCTCTGTTTGACGGCAGTTCGGCCCCGCCAGTCTTCGCTTGACGAGGCGGTTATCGAGTCGTCTTGACTATTGGATAGACCGATATGTATCATTTGAGCCCAGAAAGCAGCGATCGATATTGCGTGGATTAAAGAGACAGAACGGGGGCAGGTTCCCGCGTGCCGTTTTCCGCCGTATCAGCCGCTGCAACGATGTTTCAAGACGAAAAGAGAACCTGAGAGAACCTTGGTACGCGGGCCCGCGGACGATGTTCGCCGCACCCCGCACCGGCCGGGGCATGCTCGCGGGCGAGCGCGCGAAGCAATACGGCGCCAATGAAACGTGAGGAAAATACCCATGTATCGCCGTTTACTCGCACCGGGGCTGCTGTTGCTGTTGGCCGCGTGCGCGCAGGATCCGTCGGTCACCGCCGG
>NZ_LOYP01000006.1:0-713 GCF_001526365.1 Burkholderia sp. MSMB1835 | reverse complement strand
TGCGTGACGCCGATCTGCGGCACCAGGAACGCGTTCTCGTTCACGCCTTCCTCGATCCGTGCACGCACGAACATCCCCGGCAGCAGCACGCGGCCCGGGTTCGGGAACACCGCGCGGATCGTCACCGAGCCCGTGGTCTGGTCGACCGTCACATCCGAGAACTGCAGCTTGCCCGGCTCCGAGTAGGTCTTGCCGTCTTCCAGGATCAGCGACACCTTCGCCGCGCCCGGGCCGCTCGTCTTCAGACGCCCGCTCTGCACGTCCTGACGCAGCTTCAGCCCTTCGAGGCTCGATTGCGTGAGGTCGACGTACACCGGATCGAGCTGCTGCACCGTCGACATCAGCGTCGCCTGGCTCGCCTGCACGTATGCGCCCGGCGTCACCTGCGAGATGCCGACGCGGCCGCTGATCGGCGACACGACATCCGTATAGCCGAGGTTGATCTGCGCGGTGTCGACCGCCGCCTTGCCGGCCGCGACGTCCGCCGCGGCCTGGCCTTGCGTGGCGACCGCGTTGTCGTAGTCCTGCTTGCTGACCGCGTTCGCGGCAACCAGCACCTTGTAGCGCGCGACCAGCGCGTTCTGCGTGACGAGGTTCGCCTGCGCCTTCGCCAGCGTCGCCTTCGCGCTGTTCAGCGCGGCGATGTACGGCGCCGGATCGATCTTGTAGAGGCGCTGACCGGCCTTGACGTCGGTGCCTTCGGTGAATTCACG